>JABMRP010000601.1 GCA_013202535.1 Planctomycetota bacterium | reverse complement strand
GCTCGGAGCCAGTCCCCCTTTTTCACTTCCCCCGCTCGATCAGCAACACCGGGCGAACGATGCCGCCGAGAAACAGTTCGGTGATACTCGAGTGATCGACGCGCACGGCCACGGCGTTCTCGCCCGGCTTGGCGGCGTTGCCGAGTTCGACGGTAAAGGGAGTTCGTTTCTTCTCGCTTGTGCCGATCTGCCGACCGTTGACGTAAACGGTCGCGTCGCCGTCGACTTCGGTGAAGAAGAGCACCGGGCGCCGGCTGCCGCGCGGCAGCGAGAAGCTCGTGCGATACCAGAGCACCGTCTGCCGGTCGGGCAGGCCTTGGGCATCGAGCGGGTTGCCGTACGTGGCCACTTCTTGCCAAGCCGTGTCGTCGAAATCCGGACGCTGAAATCCCTTGGCAACGCCCTCGTCGGCCTCATCGTACGTCATCCGCCACCGGTCGGGCAGCACTTGCAGCAAACGATTCGGACGCTTGGTGGCTTCGGCCCCAGCCGTGACTTGCCGCCCGACGAACCGCTTAACATAGTTGACCGTGTAATGGTTGCCAAGCCGCGTTTGTTGATGGGCCTCGCTTCGCGCCAGCAGACTGTCGTAGGTTCGCTGGGCCGCTTGAAAATCGCCCCGGTTCATCGCCTCGCGCAGCGTGACGTACTGCCGGGCGTTGCGGAGTCCTTCGGCGGCCATCTCGACCCGGGCGGTGTACGTCTTGTCGGACCCGCACGCGGCGGCCGCCCGAGTGAGCAACGCTTCGCACTGCTTGAGAAACTCCGGCGTGTAGACCAGATGCAGCGCGAAGAAGCTGCCCGCGTGAGAGGGTGCCTCGGCAAACGCCCGGTCGATCGACCACCAATACTCCTTCATCACCGGACCCGCCTTGGGCCCGTAGAACTTCAGGAAGTAATCGTCCATTACCGCCTCGGCGTCGGCGGCCGGATCGTAAGCCAGACGGATGCTCAGATAGATATGCGGGCCGTAGATTTGCCAATTGGTGAGCGTCTCCAGGTTGACGCCGATGCAGCCGTGCTCCTTGAGGTAGGGGATATCGTGCTGCCATACCGACATCAGCGAGAAGGGCACCGTGCATTCGGCCAGATTGTAGTTGTAGGTGCGGTAGGCGATCTTGTCGGCCGCCGCCGACCAACCGTCGAGCAACTCGGCAAGCTGCGTTCGCGACGGGCAGTTCGGATCGCCGATCCGATGAAACCGGCAATAGCGGATCGGCGCGATCCAGGCGCAGAGGTTCGGCTCCAGCCGAATCCCATTGGTCGGAGCTTGCGTGTAATCGGCGTAGCAGTAGAAGCCGAGGATCGACTCGGGGCTCGCCTTGCGAACCCGACGGGCCACGTCCTGGTAGAAATCGACGTAGCGATTGGTCACGCTCACCCGGCCGGAGGACGGTTCGAGCGACTTCGGGTCGTCGCCGGCGACACACTTGGGACATTCGCAATACCCGCGGCCGTCGGGCGGCGAAATCGACGGGTTGGCCGCGCCCGCGGCGATGCGCTCGATCACCCCTTGGGCGAACACCTTGCGCAGCTCGGCGTTGGACGTGCAATACCAGTCGCTCGGCTCGCGCTGGCCGTTGCTCATGCGAAAATACTCGGGATGCTCTTTGAAAAGGTCCTTGGCGACGTACTGTCCCCAGGCGTGCCGGGCGGAGAACGGGATGCCACCGGCGCCGTTCCAGGTCTTCCACAGACCCGAGCCGCTCCAGTTGGAGCCCCAGATCGACCGGTAGAGAAAGCCCGGCTTGTCGGTCACGTCGAGCTGGTCCAGCGTGAGCGTCTTGGTGCGCGGAAAGACCTCGCCCAGCGGATGGTCCATCAGATAGCGGCAGCCCCAATGTTCCAGCAGTCGGCAGACGGCCTTGAGCGTGGCCGTGTCGTTCTGGCCGGCCAACAGCACGCGACGCCCATCGCAACGGATGCGCATGCCCTCGTCGCTGGGGCTGTCGATGTCGTCCAATCGAAGTCCCGCCTTGACGGCCGCGGCCCCGATGTAGATCGCCGGCGCACCGCTCGGCGCCTCGTCGGCCACGGTCAGTTCGGCGTCGGTCATCTTCCGCACCCAGTCGACCAACACCTCGGCCGCCCGGCGGTCGTCGGAACCGCGGCGTGCTTTACCGGGTGTCGACGCACCGGCGTCCGCGACGACAACGACCGCCACCGGCCGGCCGCCTCGCACCACGTCCATCGCCACCGCCGGCCGCGCGGCGGCAAGCGTCGTCGGTAACGCGATCAACAACAAACCAACGCGCATCGGCCCATTCATGGTCGTCCCCTTTTCGAGATGGGTGGTCTACTGCCGGCAGATACACTCACCGCGTACCACTGTGTCACACCGGGCCGGGATTTGCAAGCGGCGATGCCGATGGGCAACGGCGTTTCGCCCGGGCACTCGTGCCCGGTGCCGCAACGGGGCACACGACCTTTCCAACGGGCCAAACACCAAGAAAAGCCACGAGCCCCGTCCTTGCCGTGGAGCGGGGCTCGTGGTGATGCGATGTCTACCGGCAAGACGTCATTTCTCGGCCTTCTTCTGGGCCGCTTGACGGTGCTTCATCATGGCCTCGCGGGCGGCCTTTCTCTCCGCTTCGCTGAGCGTGCCGTCGCCGTCTTTGTCGAACTTCTTGATGAGGTCTTCCCGGCTGGGGCGGTTGGCACCAGGCCGGCCACCTTTCGCACGGTGCGCGGCCATGGCGGCTTTGGCCTTTTCGAGTTCCTCGCCTTCGAGCTTACCGTTTCCGTCGGCGTCGAACTTCTTCACGAGCATTGCTCGCAGGGCACTCCTGTCGCCGGGCTTACCGCCTTTCGCACGGTGCGCGGCCATGGCGGCTTTGGCCTTCTTGAGTTCCTCGCCTTCGAGTTTGCCGCTTCCGTCGGCGTCGAACTTCTTGATGATCTCTTCTCGCGTGGGATGCCCGGCGCCGGGTTTACCGGCTTTCTTACGATACTCGGCGATGGCCGCTTTGGCTTTGGCACGTTCGGCTTCGTCGAGCTTGCCATCGTTGTTGGTGTCGAATTTTTCGAGGATCCGCTGGCGGAACTGCTCGCTCCCCGG
This sequence comes from Planctomycetota bacterium, assembly GCA_013202535.1. Taxonomy (GTDB): domain Bacteria; phylum Planctomycetota; class Planctomycetia; order Pirellulales; family Thermoguttaceae; genus JABMRP01. The sequence goes on along the minus strand of JABMRP010000601.1, from coordinate 249 downwards.
GCCGCCCTTTTTCTCTCCGTCCTCGGCCGAAACGGGAGGTGCCACCATGGCACATACGCCCAACACGACCAAACCTGCTAACCAGTGCTTCATCGTCAAACTCCTTCGCGAAGGTGACCATTGTCGCATCCCGGGCCCGTCCCGCGATGCGTCGCCCCCAAAGAAGGGGCGCCATAATCCTTTGGAGTAAACCCCGCCCGGGCCCGATGGTTTCGCGGAACGCGGGCCATTTTTCATTTGCCCGTCCGG
>JABMRP010000600.1 GCA_013202535.1 Planctomycetota bacterium | reverse complement strand
GCGTCCTCGCCAACCACAGACGAGCGCACAGCCAGGAAGGCCTCTGCCGGCATCGCCGCCTCGTGGGCATTACGGATAGCCTCTTCCAACTCCTTTGGCGGAGCCACCTGTTGGATCCAACTACGGATGTCGGCCGATGTTTCGCGCAACGCATCTTCGCCGTCAGCGCAAGCCAGATCAAGGCGGCGATCAATGCGCTGAGCCAACCCGGTCGAGTGCAAGGCCAATTGGAATGCGTCCGTGGTGATGACGTAAAACGGGGGGACGGGTTGTTTGACCTGCCGGAGTTGGATGAGATGTGCCGCCTTGCCTCCCAACAATCGTTCGGGCTTCGATGCCGGCAATGCTCCGCCGCGATAGACAAGTAGTGAAGACATTACACCAAGCCTGTAAAATGGATGCCGTACGTCCAGCCCAATTCGATTGCCAGCGTGAGATCAAACGCGACAATGTACATCCCGGCATAAGTCTCCATGCGCCGGGCAGTCTTTGGAGTGGTCCGAAAGCGGTACTGGAAGAATCCGATCATGCACACCGCGAACAACGTCACCAGAGCAATGTAGAACCACGGGCTGACCCGCAGATGGTATCCAACGAGGGCCACGAGTCCGGTGTCTATGACCCGGATCAGCAAAACGAGGTAGGCCGCTCCGTAGGTGCCGAAACTCTTGGTGTACGAGTTCACTCCGTCCATCTCTTCCTCAGGGGCACGAATTTTGCGAGAGACCTCCCAATTGAAGGCAACGAAAAACCCGACAAAGGAGTAGAGCCAGAACCACCCGGGCGCTTCCCAAGGGTACCGCCGCGTGGCAAAACTGAAGATGACGATTGCAAACAGCGGCATAATCAGCATGTGCGTAAAAGCGTATATAAGAAAATGACGTTTCAGCCAGTCCTTCGCAAAACACTCCTTGAACATCAAGAGGGAGAAGCAGAAAGTAAACAGGACAGACATCAGGGATGCCGTGCTCCACAACGCCCCCAACAGAAACTCCGTGGCGATCGCGATTCCTCCCATAATCTTCAGCTCATGCAGGGTGACGACTCCCTTCTGCAAGACTCGCTTTGGATAATACCGGCTGTCGTCCGTGTAGTCCTTGTGGTCGTCGAACACCCGTAGGTGAAAGAACAGGCACAGTAACGTCACCGATCCCATCAGCGAGCCGAGATCGTATTGCATCGGTTCGCCGGGATTTGTCAGAGCGTGCGCCAGGAACTGATTCGACGAATAGAAACTGACGATCAAGATCCCGTACCTCAACAAAGGAAAGCGTTCATCGAAATACGCTTTCCAGCGCAAGGCGCGGCGTGATTCCCGAGTTGGTTCCGCGTGGACGGATGGCTTTTCGTCAACGGTGGTCACACGCTCTTCTCCAGCAGCGAATTCAGGGCCGGGTAGTCAATCTTGGAATTGTGGCGATTGTCGACCGGCATCCTTTTCAAAACATGTACCTTTCGCACGTCTGCAAATGCAAGTGACTCCAACAGTTGTGCCAGATGCGATTCCGGCAATCGACCGTTGCGAAGTTCGACGGCCAGCACACGTTCGCCCTGAATCGAGGCTACGGCCGCGCGGCGTACGCAATCATATTGTAGTGCGGCGTATTCAACGCTTAAGGGATAAAGCGTACCGTGGCTGTCCTCGATACGTGCCGAGCACCTGCCGAGCAGCCACAGGCGTCCACGGTCATCGAGATAACCGGCATCACCGGTCCGATGCCATGGTACACCCGCGACGTTGAACTTGTTTTCCTCGTCGCCACACCCGTTCATGTACCCGGACAGCACATGTGCGCCGCTGACTACGATCTCACCACCTTCGCCCGCCGGCTTGCAAGCCGCGTCAAATTCCGCCGATGTGTATGGCCCAACGGGGCAGCCCCATTGGTTCTTCAGAATTCTAAGTCGGATGATCGGCACGGGAAGGCCGACGAGCAGACCGCGTCCGCCAAGCATGGCGGCGATGTCCTCCGTGGCGATCTCGTGCCGAGCGATGCGTGCGATGGGCTCGGCTTCGGTAGAGCCGTAGACTGTGGTGACCGTCGCTTGCGGAGCGATGCGCTGCAGTTCCTCAAGCAGTTGTGGTGATACCGGGCCGCCACCCGTAAAGAGTTTAGCGAGATTGGGCAATCTCGTGTCGTGTTCGCCGCAATACGCAACCAGCCGTTCGTAAAACGCAGGAGATGCAGCCGCACGTGTAACTTGATGGGCTCTTATTTGGGCCACTACCGGGGCAGGATCAATTGCGTCGGGACGTCGCAGGTCCGCGTCGGGGATCAGGCTGGTGACACCGGACGCCAAATTGGCCAGGACAAACATGGGTAACGTCGTCAACTCTACTTCGCCGGGTTTCAGTTGCAGACTCTCTTCCAGAGCGCGGTGCTGCGCCAGCAGAAATCCATGGGTTCGCAGGGCCGGTTTCGGTGTGCCGGTGCTTCCGCTGGTGAATGTGAGTAATGCTGGACTATCCGGCGTGCAGGGCTGAATTGTCTCAAAGTGTCGTAGTCGATCGGCGTGCTGTAACGAGACGGCACCTGGTACCGGCAACCCGATGGAAAACTTTTCAGGAATGCGGCGAAGGGCCGGCGAGACCAGCCGCAAGAAATGCGCTTTCAAACTGGCGATCACTGCCTGCGGAGGCTGCAGAGCACAGGAACGTTCGATGTGCTTTCTTCCCTCCGAAGGATCCACGAACATGGCAACCAACCCCAGGCGGAAGATCGCCGTCAGGACGATATATAGTTCGGCGGACATGGGATGAAGTACGAGCACCGTATCGCCCGGTTCGAGACCCGACTGATGCAGCAACATGGCGACCCGGCTCCCGGCTCGATCCAACTCGGCAAAAGTGAAGCGGCGACTTCGGCCGCGTTTGACATCGATCAAAGCGATCGCCTCGGGCCGCAACTCGGCTTGGTCACGAAGAAGCTCGGCGATGTTCATGACCGAAACTCCTTAGCGAACAAGGTGTAGCGCCGTATGGGCCGCCCGTATCTGCCGCTCATTCTGCGTAGGTGGCCGACGTCGCGCATAAGCGCGTGGATAAGGCGAGTATAACCGAGTTCGCGCGCCGCGGACCGGGCACGCCCCAACAGCAAATGACCGAGTCCCGCATATTCTCGCCTTGGCAGAACGCCCAGAGTTTTCACGATCACAGTATCGATGGTCTCGCCGCGCTTGGCCTGGAGCAGGTCCGGCACGGCGAAGATGAAGCCGACCGGTACATTGTGACGTTCAGCGATCATCACCAGTTCATGCCGCACAACCTCTTGTAAGGGTCGATAAAGACCAATGAAATCTTCTTCATCGATCGTCATGTAGAGCGGATTGTTTCGAAAACTGACCGTTGCGACTGAGAAAATGCGACGCAAATCATCATCGAAGTGTGTTGGGTTGAGCGACCGAATCCGAATGTTCAACCCATTCATGCGATTTTCGACACGGCTCAGGAGTGGGTCGTGGCAGCGGAGGTCGGTGTTCAATGCCGAGAAGTACTCGGCAAGTGGTTTGAAACCGTTCTCCACAAAATGGCCCGGCCAGTCTTCGGGGCTATTGGGTTCGAGAAAAAAGGGCGGCTCAGCGCCGAACTCGGTCACTAATCGATACTGCCGCCATGTGTTGCCATCCATGGGGCCAACTGCCATGGTACAACCATTTGCGGCGAGTTCTTCGCACGCGTGCTGCAATACCTGCCGAGCAGCCGAACGGTCGCTCACGGCATAGTGGCCGATAACGCCGATCCGGTGATTGCGATAGGGTGGCGTGTTGTGCCACCACAACGAGCAGTGGCCGATGGTCGACCCTTCGTGATCGATGAGCGCCCAATGCGAGTCCGCTTTGTGTCGGACGAGAACGTCGGGGTCCACTGCTGGTAGCGAGGTAACCGCCGATATGCTTGTCAACTGCTGGGGAGTCTCGGTTAGAACGAATTGTTGCATGGTGACGTCTCGAGTCTGACCCGTCCGCTATGAATGGGCGATCTGACGGGCCTTCTGGATCTCCGCATCACTCCAGCCGTTGCGACGCAATTGGGCGGTGATCTGGTCATGGCTCATGCCGTGAGCTGCGGCCTGACGCATGTACGTGGTCAGCGCTGGCATGTCCCAGCCGACGGGCGGGCGCTTGGCGGCCGAATCTTTCTTGCCATCCGTCCTCCCCTGAGCCGGGTCATGCTCGCCGCTCAATCGTGCTTGCTGTCGGCGCCGACCAACCACGGCTAGCACGATTAGCCAGGTCACGTCGATCAGAGCAAGGGCAGGCAAAGCGAGAATCAAAAAGCATATCGGGCCCATATCGCTCTTCGCAAGAGCGTACCACACAAACCAACCGAGCAAAACGCATGAATTGAAGATTGCGAATGCTTTCATAGCTTGTTATCCAATACGATTTCCCAATAACGGATAAAGCCGACGATCAGCGCCAGGTAGCAGGGGATCGCGAAGACGACCTCCACCGCCACGCCCGTCAAAGGCGTCTTGTACCCGGTAAAATTCATCACGGCGCTCTCGCCGTACACGCGATAACCGTTCACAATCAGCCACGATTCGATCGGCAGTGCCAGGGCGCTGATAAGCAGCAGGGCCGCAACGAACCGGAGCGGAATGGACAAGCCGATCAAGAACCTGTCAAGCACGACAGCCGCCACTGCGATCAGCAGCACCCACGTTCCGGTCATCAGGAAGCTGATGTCGCGATAGACGTAAGACCACTCGGGAAACTTCTCGTTCTTCACCATGGGCTCAACCACGAGCTCGAACATAAATACGCCGACAAACGCGATGACAATGGCCCGCAGCCACTTCCGCTTTTTCACCGGAACCAAAGCGGCGTCGTCAATGACGAAGCTCCAGTACTTGTAGAAGGCAATCACCAGCGCCGTGAACACCGGCACGTAGTACAGGATTTCTACCGGTACGCCGAGCACGTAGATCCCCGAGACGGTTGCCAAAACCTCGGGGGAATATTTGCGAATCCCAATGCCGACGACGACCATCTCGGCGATTGTCACCAGAAGCAACAGAATCCCCAGGTAGGCGGCGAATCGCTTCGGCTCGCTCCAATGCGACAGCCAACGATCAACAAGGACCACGACGCCCAAGATCATCGTGGTCCAACCGAGTGTCAGGATCCAACTGAGATCGTGATAAGCGTAGGCCCATCGTCCCAGATGTTCGTTAATCCACATCGGCGCGGTGAACAGCTCGAAGACGAACACGCCGGCAGCCATCACAATCGCCCGCAGCCACAGTTTGTCGGTGAAGCGGTTCAGCAGCAAGAACACGGCAATCGCCGCACCGATAACAAACAGATCAAACAACAGGATCGGTACGGTAGCCGCCCTTTCGGCTGCATGTTCCGCTATATGTTCCGCGGCTGCCTCCCTGAATCCTATCTCACGCACCGCCTCCGCAAAGTCGCCGTCTAAACCAAGAATGCTGAATGGTCGAATAATTGGAGTCGTCATGTCTCACTCTCCCGTGACATTAGTCTTCGGATCGGCCGGTGAAAGGCCGTCATTCGTTGCGGAAGTTCCCGGCGGAGACTGTCTCCAGCTTTCGGGACCCGGAATCCTTGACTTTGCACCCGCCCCATTTGGCCTGACAGAATTCGGGCAGGGTGCTGAGACGTTCCCACACCCGCCACAGAGGCTCCTGAAGCACGTTGCCGAACTTGGCGTGATTGAAGTCGCACGACATCATGTCGCCGTAGGGTGACAGATAGAAAAAGCTCGTCCCGCACGAACAGCCGACACTGCGGTAGCTGCTCATTTCGGAGTGAAACGTTACGCCCGGGTATTTCGGGTCGCGATTGTAGCGTAGCGCCGATTGAATCATCTCCTCCACCCAGTCACTTTTGTCCAACAGATCCGCTCGATCGCGATACCGACCGGAAGGCACCGCGTCGAAGACGAATACTTCGTGGAGTGCCAGTTGGCGGGCGAGCTCGACGATTCGGTCCAGTTCACCGTCCTGCCAGGTTTCGGGGACGATCGTGGCGGCGAACCCGGTGGAGAACCCCAGTTTCTTCGCCTTGCGAATGCCCCTGATCGCCCGGTCGAATAGCCCCGGTGTGTGACAGAATTCGTCGTGCCGGGCGGGATCAGCGAATGCGAGGCTAACGAAAACGCTGTCCATGCCCGCCTTTCTCAACTCGCCGGCTCGCTCTTCGAGGGCCCAGCCGTTGGTGAAGAGCAGCGTCGTGGAGAGATCCTTGTCGACGGCCTCGACGAGTTGCGGCAAATCGTCTCGCATCAGCGGTTCGCCGCCCACGAAGTTGATCACCGATACGCCAAGTTGCTGGGCGTCCGCGATCACTTTCACACTCTCTTCCAAAGTCAGCACGTGGCGGCCCGGCTCTTCCACGCCCTCGTAGAAACTACAGTGCTCGCATCGGGCGTTGCACTCGTCCGTGACCGCAAAGCTCATCAAGTTCGGCAGGTTCTTGTTTTGGATAGTGCGGAACAGCGCCCGGGAAACAAAATTCGCGGCCGGCTTGCTGAAAAGGGCCGGGGTCATCAGCGGGTAAACAGGGTACCCCTCGCGGAAGTGAATGATCTTGTTGTGGTTCAGATAGATCCGGTACAGGGTGTCTACGAAGTCAACGCCATTACCGAGGGACCGCGTCGCGAGAAACCACTTGAGGCGTAATCGGGAAAGGAATGAGTTCATGGCGTTCTCCAATAAGGTCGCCTTCACCGCGGTGAAAAATGACATCATGTCCGATCGACCGGAGTAGGGTCATGCGTCGCGGTTTATGGTGCTGCCTCTCGACGCAACGAAGGCCCGCAATCTAACATCTTCCTTGCCTTAGAGCAACTGCTCAAGTGCGGGACAGATTCTTTTCTTATCTCCCAACTTCCGTGCCAAACTCAAGGCCGCGACCTGGCAATAGCTCAATTGCGGTTGGAGTGAATCTGCGATGCCTCGGGGTGACCCGCCTCGAAATCCCTCGCCTCTACCTCAAAGGGCACCTCGCGGAACGCTTTTCCGAAGCTTCTGTATCGGCAATAATTCCGCCCAAAGTGGAACACGTAGTGCAGAATGACGCGAGCAATTCCATATCTCGAGAATTGGGCGATGTGGAGAAACTCGTGCTTCGGAATCTCACCGTCGACTTTCCCGCAGTAGAGAGTTCTTCCGAAGGCAATCCAGTCGGCCCCGAGCTTCTTCGGGAGCCAGTGCCCTCGCTTGACCCTGAAGTCGACTCCTTCCTTCAAGTCCAGATTGTATCCGCCTCTCATTTGATTCTCTCCTGACGCACGCCGCTGATCCGCGCAAAGGCGTCCGGTGGGCTGATGGCACATAGCTCCGGCCACAACTGGAATGTCCTTGCCGCGGGCAGAGGGAGGATCGGTGAGTTGCCGAGTTCCTCCGCGAGACGATGAACGATGCATTCCCGCACAGGGTGTCCGCACTGAGAACGAAACCTCTCCCAAATCTCCCGGAAGCTCTGGTCGGCAACGTTGCCGAGGCCCACCTTGAGCAAGGGACAGGGCTGGACGTTCCCTTTCGCATCGATATAGGTCTGCTGGCCCGACGTCGCGGTGCAGCCGAATTTGTACGGCTCCTCGTTATACCACGGCATCACGACGGCGATCTTCCGCCTGCTCCCGTTGCTCTTCTTGTAGTAGTCGATCAGGTTTGCCTTATCTTCGGCGGTGAGGAAAAAGTCGTAGCCTTCCGATTCGATCGCCCGCCCAACCGGCCGGATCTCATTGAGCTGAATGGAGTGGGCCCCCAGCGACTCCGCCAGGTCGACGACTTTGAACGTCTCGCCCGAGCTGACCATCGAGCTCGTCGAACAGCATACGACGGAAACGTAATAACCGAGCCCCACGGCCTCGCGTATAGTGTCGCAGGCGGCTTTGAAAGCGGCGGGATGGTTCCTTTTCCGGTTGTGAATTTCTTCGTCGTAATGGTCGAGGCTCACACAGATCCCTTCGAGCCCGGCCTCCCGCAGCATTCTCAGCTTCTCGGGGCTGGAGCCGACACCGGAAGTGAAAATCCGCGTGTCCATGTGCTGTCTTGACAGCTCCACGAATTCGAGCAGGTCGGCGAAACGCGACATGGGCTCGCCGCCGACGAAGAAAATGAGGGGAAAATCGGCCTCGGCAATTTCGCGTATCACCTGGAGAATGGTTTCCTTGGGCAGATCTTCATCCTGAGTGTTCTTCACGTGGCAATGGACGCAACGGCAAGGACAGCGGTTGGTTATCGAAATCTGAGCGAAATTCGGCTTGGGAGGATAAGCTTCCGAGGTGTTGTTGTTGAACAGCTTCTTGCAGTAAGGACTGGGAAAGTACGGCACAAAGGGATCGATGAAGACCTTCTTGCCGACCCGTGAGTACTTGGCGTCACGGAACAGCGACGAGATGATCATCTGCCTCCGTAGCGAACGGACAAGTTTTGATACCGTCAGTTCTCCGGAAAACAGCGCGCGGAAATGGTGGCGCAGGAGAAAGAGCGTCAGCTTCGCTCGGAGTAATAATCTCGTCATCGATACACCTCGACCGGGAAGAGGTCATAGAGAGCACGCCACGTGGAGATGACTCGCCCCAGAAATCGTTGCGGGCGGAAGCGGTCGACCATCGCATACATGGCAAAGCGGTCGATCAGCAGGTCGTGCAGTGAGAGGCGGAAACCCAGTTCCCAGATGTCCGCATCGATCGAGCACTTCGAGGCCTGCTCGATGGCCGATCGGTGCAGATCGAGATAGTGCCGGACCTCTGCCCGTTGGGTTGTTGCCGCCAGAACGAAGCAGAGGAATTCCGCCAGATCGTGCTGTGGCACGCCGATCGTCGCCAGCTCCCAGTCATAGGCGCAAAGACGCAGCGATCCTGCTTCGCGCCGCAGGGCGACGTTGCGCGGGTTGAAATCGTTGTGGATCAGCGTGCGGGGCATGCGTTCCAGACGCCGCCGTCGCGTGCCGGCCTCCGCCACCAGCCGGCGCTGCAACGCTCTGGTGCTCGATCCATTCACGAAGCCGAATCGCCCCGCGGCGAAGTCGGCCAGAGCCTCCCACATCTCTCCCATTCCGGCCCGGCGAGAGGCCGGGACGACCGGTCCCAGCCACGGCTGTTCCAGCAGTTCCCTCTCGCGTCCATACCAGATCGATTGCAGCTCGCCGAGGCCGCCCAGGACGGCCTTGATGTGATCGCCGCTCCAGCCGGACACGTCATCCGCGGAGTCCAGCAGCTCCAGTCCGGAGATGTCCTCCATGACCAGCACCCACTCGCCGCGGAGATCATCTCGCACGGCGCCAAACAGCGTCGGCGAATGCCGGCGGAAGCGCTCGTCCCGCTGCTGGTAGATGCCCAGCTCGCGCAGATGGCAGCCGGCCAGTCCGACGTCACGGCCGAAACGGTTGAAGGCTTGTCCCAGGCCCGGGCTGCACTGACCGGCAATCCGCTGGGCAACGTCGATGACGTGGTCGTCTCTCGCCTTCTTCTTGACCACGGCACCCATGGTCTCGGACTCGCTGCTTTCGCGGAGGACCGTCAACCGGTAACGATCGAGCCCCGCTGCGCTGCCGTGCTTCCAGGAAGTGAGCTCCGAGATGATGCTGTGATCGGAGCCGCCGTGCAGCACGCAGGCCTCGCGCACCTCGATCGTGTCGTCTTCGTAGAAGCGACGCATGATCCGGGTGAAGAAAGCGGCATCGAAAGGCGCCCGAGCGTCACCGTTCCCTTTGCATCGCGGGCGTTCAACCGGCGGCAGAAATCCTCGGTCGATGTAATCACGGAAGTAGCGGTCGAGCAGGCTCGCGTCCAGCTTCGGGCTGCCAAGGGGCCACGCCCGCAGGGATTCCAGCGTGCTTTCACTGCAAACACGGCTCCTTCTTGGCTCCTCGTACAGCTCGGGGAGCGTCAAACCTCCCTCGCCGGCCGGCTTCCGCGAAAAGAACGGCAGCAGTTCGCGAAGGGGATGATCCGGGCCGGCTTCCTCCCCAAGCCTCCGGAGCCACTCCCGGTAGGGCCTTAGCCGCACGGGGTAGCCGAAGAGGTTCATCCACAGAATGAATTCCCGCCAGTGTCTTTGGGAGGGACTGACCAGGTGGAACACATGGGGCTCTGTGCAACTGGCGGAAAGACGCACGATCGCATCGGCCACGTAGTCAACCGGGCAGCAGTCCACGCGCCAGTCCAGATCGGGTGCTTCTTCCATTTGCACCGCCGCTTTGATGAGCCTCGACAGCAGGTCGCTCGAATTGGAGACACCCGAGACGCGGTCGCCGCCGATCAGGGAGGGACGAAAGATAGTCACCGGCAAGCCACGTTCGCCTGCCTGACGGACCAAGGCCTCACCCACGCACTTGCTCTGCGCGTAACCGAGGTGGATTCCACGAAGGTACGGGTACATGTCGTCATCCTCGCAGACCGTGTGAGGGCCGGACGTCGAGTAGCAGACACTTGCCGTCGAGACGAAGTGAAACGCCTTCGGCCGGGACGCACACGCAAGCCGGATCAGTTCCAGGGTGCCGAGCACATTGACGTTCCGCACAGCCTGGTAAGAGTAGACCCAGTTGACGGCGGCGGCCGAGTGATAGACGGCGCCGACGTCGTTGCACAGAGCCGCATACTGCTTCTCGCCGAGCCCCAGGAGCGGGCAACTCAGGTCTCCCTCGACGGCCGTTATCCGGGACTCGAAGTCGGGGTCCCAGATCCCATAGCTCTGCATCGCCCGCTTGATGCGCTCAGCGGCGCCTTGGCCGTCCGCCGGTCGGGCAAGGCAGTAGACCCTGGGCCGGGTTTTCAACAGCAGGGATCGCAGCAGGTACCCGCCGAGGAAACCCGTCGCCCCGGTCAGCAGGACGGCCTCTTCCGCATGGCGGCTTTGCGAATCGGCCTCCGGCCGGATCTCCGGGGGCAGCACACTGTCTCTTTGCATCTGCTCAAAGCGGCTCACCGGTGAGACGCCGGTGCCCGAAACGGCGCTCAGGTAACGCTCCAAAGACTCTAAGTCGGGGTGTTCGATCAGCAGATCTTCGGGCAGCCGGCGACACACCATTTGTTCGATGGCAGCCGTCAGCTCGACCATCGCCAGGGAATCCAGGCCGTAGCGCGAAAGAGGGACCCGCGGGGCCAGTTCGCCGGCCGGTATGTTGAGGCACTTTGCCGCCGCCGAGGCAAGGGCCGAAGACAGGTTCTCAACCACGGGGTCTGCCATCACGTACCAACTCCCTTCACGACTCGCGGTGCCTGAACCCACTGCGCGATGAGCTTCAGCCCGTCTGCCCGCAGCGCCTTGCGGCAGGCGTGCCGCCGGAGCTTCCCGCTCGACGTTTTGGGGATGTGTCCCGGGCGTAGGAGCACGGCCCGTTTCAGTTGGAGCCCGTGCTGCTCGGTGACCGTCTGCCGAACCGCCGCGAGGATCGCGTCCAGCACCGATCCGGACCTGAGTTGGCGCCGGTCGACCTCGGCAACCACGGCAAGTTCCTCGCCACCGTCCTCGTCGAACGAAAACGCCGCAACGCAGCCGGCGCGTACTGCATCATGGCACTCTTCAACCGAATGTTCGATGTCCTGGGGGTAATGCTTCCTTCCACGTACGATGATGAGTTCCTTGATACGTCCGGTCACGACCAACTCGCCCCGGGAGAGAAACCCGAGGTCTCCAGTCCGCAGAAAAGGCCCCTCGTCGCTACCCGCGAGGTAGGCGTGAAAAGTCTGCCGGGTTTCCTCGGGCCGGTTCCAGTAGCCCAGGGCAACGCTCGGGCTGCGAACCCAGATCTCGCCGACTTCTCCCGGCCCACAGGGCTCGCACGAGTCGGGATGGGCTATGACAATCCTGGTTCGGCATGAAAAGGGCCCGCAGGACGGGACGGTGATCGAATCCGCGCCCGTCTCCCTCGTCTCGACGGCCACGTCGACGGCCAACTTGGCGGCGTCAAGCCGTATCGCCCTCGGCTCGTACGACTGCCGGCCGCTCGAGACCAGAACGGTTGCCTCGGCCAGCCCGTACACCGGGTAGTGATGTCGCCACTTGAATCCGTTCTCCCGGAAAACTTCGTAGAATCGCTTGAGGGTCTTCCAGCGGATGGGCTCGGCGCCGTTGTAGGCGACTCGCCAGGTGCTCAGATCGAGTTGCCGTCGTTCCTTCCGCCGCACACTCCGCACGCACAGCTCGTAGGCGAAGTTCGGGCCGCCGCTGTTGGTGGCCCCGTAGCGCGTGATCGCATTGAGCCAGCGAAGCGGCTTCTGAAGGAACGCTGCCGGGGCCATCAGATAAGAGCGATATCCCCCGTACACGGGCAGTAATACACCGTTGACGAGGCCCATGTCGTGGTAGACCGGGAGCCAGGAGACCGACACACTGTGGGCATCGTTCTCGGCGCAGTGATGGGCGTAGGCAAGGTTGTGCATGAGGTTGCCGTGGCTCACCATCACGCCTTTCGGCGTTGCCGTTGATCCCGACGTGTACTGCAGCAGGGCAAGCCGGTCGTGATCGACGGCCGGTTTCCGCCAATAGTCCGCATCGCCGGGCGGTACGCTTTCGGTCGATAGCCAGCGCGCCTCCGCAAGCTCCGGAACCTGGCGAATGATCTCGTCGATCATCTCGACGAATCGCTCCGTGCCGAGCACAATCGTAATGTCGGCGTCCCGGGCAATTGCCCGGCAACGCTCCAAACCACGCATACGTCGAGCCGGGCGCGGTGGGAAAACGGGCACCGCAATCACTCCCGCATAGAGGCAGCCGAAAAACGCCGCGATAAAATCGAGTCCGGGAGGGTAGAGTAGTAGCGCCCGCTCCCCCGCGGCATGGCGACGCTGGAGCATGAATGCAATGGCACGGCTGCGACGATCGAGTTCGCCATAGGTCAGGCTTTCAGCTTCCGTTACGCCGTCGGCAAGGAAAGTGAAGGCCTGCGTGTCGTGCATCTCCAGGGAGCGATTGTGGAGAAGGTCCACCAGGCTATGCGGTCCGTGATCGCTCATCCGCCGGTCCTCGGGGGAGAAAGTTTTGGCTGGGCAAGTTCTTGTGGGCCCCCCGTTGGGCGCTCACCGTTGCGTAGCTCATCCTGGAAGCGTACGAAGACGTCGCGCACCGATTCCTTGTTCTCGATCAGTTCCTCAAGCTTCCAGCCCTCCTTGGAGATCGCCGGAAGCACGTAAACGTCGACGGTTCCCGGCACCATCCGACAGTAACTCATCCCCGGGTTGATCTGCGGTGGAACGTCGATGTAAAGCGGCAGGAGAGGAACCTGAAGATTGGTGGCAAGATGGAAAGCTCCCTTGTTGAAGTGGCCGATCGTGCCGTCGGTGATGCGTCTTCCCTCGGGGCTGAGGTAGACCGATTCGCCGGTTCGCCGGAGCACTCTCTCGGCGTTCTGAAAACAGCGAACTCGCTTCTTAGGCTGGGACTGAAACGGTGTGTGAAAGGTCCCGATGACGTGAGTCACAATGCCCAGGGGAATGATCTTGCGAAGAAATCCGCCCATGAAGTAGCGCGCGTTGGGCAGCCCCAGCGCGAGAAGGACGAACATGTCCAGGGTCGACGTGTGGTTCGAGACGTAAATGGTCTGTTGCTCACCGAACGGGTGCTCCTGATGCACCACGATCCGCACTCCGGCCGACCAGAGGATCGCCCTGGCCAACCACTTCGCGATCACCTCGGCGTAGAATCGCCTAGCTCGGAAAAGCGTGAGAACGGCCACGGCAAGCATCACGGCCGCCCCGCCACACATGAGCGTCGTGGTCGCGACCAGCCAGAAGGCGATCCTCAACCGACCGCGGCCGGACGCGAGCCGGCGACGGCGCCACTTGAGGAGTTCTTCCCGGTGCCGATCGTAATCGGCGGCCGCACCCGGCGGGATGGTCTCTTCCATAGGATTCATTCCGCCTTTCTGCAGACCACCGTCTGCATGGAGAGATTCAGCCGTTTCTCGAACAAGAGGATGGGAGCGAGGAGAAGCTGTCCGATGAAATAAGGTACGACCACCTTCGCGAGGTCCAACCCGCGTCCCTTGAGTAATTTGAAAGCAGCCCCGGCAAAAAGATAGAAATACGCCGGATAGGCGCCATAGGGCATGTAGTCCACAACCTCCAGCCCGGCCTTAGCGACCTGCCGCAGCAAGGTCGCTTTGCTGAAGAGGACCGTGTGCTGGGGCGCCTGCAGGCCGGGCCAGCGACTGCGATAGAGACGATAGGAAAGGCTATCCAGACGCGGCACCTCGATCACCAGGCGTCCCTCCGGCTTCAGTGCCGTGCGAGCCTGGAGAAGGCTGCGGTGTGGATCGTAGTCGTGCTCAAGAAAGTGCCACATGCTGATCAGGTCGAAGCGCTCGCGACCGACGTCGAGTTCATAGAAGAGTCCGCAGTGAAACTCGATCTCCTCGAAACCGGGCAGGCTTGCCAGATCGATGAAATCGACCCCCGTCAGGCCGGCTCCGTGGAGATTCCGCACCTTGGTGAGGAAAGTCCCCGCCCCGCAACCGACGTCGAGCACCTCGCTCGTAGCGCTCAGATCAACGTAACGGGCGGCGATCTCGGCCTTCTTGCGGTCCAAACGGTCCATGGCTCGCCGGACAAAGCCACCCAGCAGCCCCCAGTTTCGCTTCTTGCGGTGCGCGATGTACTCGTCGTCGTAGTACGCCTTGATTCCTTCCACGTCGATCCGCGGCGACTGGAAGGCGAACCCGCACTCCTGGCAGACGACGAAACTAAACCGGCCGGGTTTCCCTGTCAGGTCGTCCTCGGCGACGAGCAACGGCCGCTTGCGATCGCTCCCGCAGTAGTAGCAGGGAACTTCTTCCCAGGATGACGGCTTGCCGTCGATCATGATCGAACTCCAAGCGAGAAATTGAGGATCAACGCGAGCGCAACGGCAAACACCAGATAGCCCGCCCTCGCCGATTCGAGATGAACGCGCCGGCGGCCGAATACCTCGCCCAAGATCAGGAGGC
>JABMRP010000599.1 GCA_013202535.1 Planctomycetota bacterium | reverse complement strand
CGTGTTGCCCGATCGGGCATTGCCGGGTGCATGCCCGGCAATCCATGCAGAGGAAGAGGTCCCGGTACTCCTCGGCGAAGATCTCGGTCCGGCCGTTGTCCAGGATCAACACGTGGAGTTCCCGATCCGCTGTGTCCCGATCCGCTGTGTCCCTGTCCGTAGCGATCGTGGGGAGCGCTTCGAAGTCGTAGTTCTCCACTTCCTTGGGACCCAGATCGAGGAGGATACTCTCCAGGCCGAACACGCCCATCGAGCGGGTCTGAAGAAGGGCTGCTTCCCGGTCTTTGACGATTTTCTCCGGGCAGACCACCATGACGATCTTCTTTGCCTGCTGGAGGTCCTTGGAGATATTGGACATGTGCTGCAGGAAGAAGGCGGAGCCGTCACCGGCGGAGACTGCATTGACTCCCACCACCGCAATGTAATCTCGCACCTGCTCCGATTTCAGGTCGACAAACGTCCTGGCAACGTCGAACGACTCGACCATGCCCTTCTCATGGAATCCCGACAATCCCCAGTAGTCCTCGGCCTTCCTCTCGAAGCTGTCGAACTCCTTGAAGTAACGGACGTACGTCCGCAGGCCGGCGGCTTGTAACTGGGGCCGAAGCTCGTTCACCACGACGTTTGACTTGTTGATCGAGACGAGGTTCGTGCTTCCGGCAAGCTGCTTGACGTAGGCCGCGGCTTGCGCGGCGTCCGCCGCGACGGTCCACTTGACACCCGCGAACCGCGCGACGTTCTTCTGGTACTCCGCCATCAACGAGGTTTGGTTGTCCCGGCAGTGCCGGCGAATCTCACCGAGTTGGGTCTTGATGGACTCCAGATCGAACCGAGACTCTTTGCGAGCGACCATTCCGGCTGCTCGACGCCGTCCGGCTGCTGGTTCGACCATCAGTAATGGTGGAATCCGGGCCATGTGCCACTGCGTCTCTCAGGGTGAGCGTACGGGTGAAAAAGGGCGAAGATTTTCAGTTTGAAGGTTCATCCATCTGAAGCGTATCGGGTTTCCGCCGCCACGAAGTACAGGTTCCACGCAATCAACAAACCGCCGGCTACTTCCGCTGGATCGTCAGCACGGCCCGAAGGCCGTCTTTCAGGAAAGTCAACGCGGCCGTGATAGGGGTCGAGCCGGTTTCTCGCCAACTCAACCAGGGCTTGCTCCAATGTCCATGCTTGGGGGGTAGTTGGGGAAACCTTGGAAACCGTCGCCTTTTCGGCTTCCTCGGCCCGCAACAACGCGCCCCAGACAACACGGCCACCAGGGCCCCGACCGTCAGCGCGCGATGATTCATCTCACCCACTCCTTTCAGGCAGACTTCTTCTCGCTCCCTTCCACAACCGCCGAATATACGGCCAGTGCGGAGTGGCGTCAAGCATTGGGCGGAGTCACGGGCGATGGGATCGCAAGTCCTGTGCGAGGACCGCAACGACGAGTAGCCCAGCCAGCATTACTGCCCCAACTAATAACCCCGTCCTCACTTGCTGTCAAGGACTTGCGCCATTTGCCCTCCGGGGCGAGAAGGAGCTCCAGGAGTCCTTCGAACGCACGATCGAATCATCGCCCCCTGGCCGCCCTGAGACAAACCGTCGGGCCGGAGCGGTGGTTCGTCAAGAATCCTTGCACGAATCGGGCCTTGTAGATGTTGCGCAATCGCTTTGGGTGGTAGAATGTGATTGCATATCAAGCGACCACCAACGCAAAGGCGGCCCCAACGATGAGACGCACCAAGAGCACGATCGCTGTGATCACCCTGATCACTTCCCTGTCGCCTTTCCGTGTGCTCGCCGATCCACCAAGAGACGCACCTCGCATGTACTATGCGGACGACGTCAGCGGCCGGCCCTTCTCCAAGGACCCGGCTGTCGTGAAGTTCAAGGGGAAGTACTGGCTTTACTACTCCGTGTCGCCGTACGAGAACAAACCAACGGCCGGTTGGACCATCGGCGTGGCGACCAGCGACAATCTGGTGGACTGGACCAAAGCCGGCGAACTGCGTAATACGGGCGAGGCGGAGGCCAAGGGCTTCACCGCTCCGGGTGCCATCGTGCTCGGCGGTAAGGTCCATCTGTTCTACCAAACCTACGGTAACGGAAAGCGGGACGCGATCTGTCACGCCTGGTCTGATGACGGGCTGGACTTCACCCGCAATTCAACCAATCCGATCTTCCGCCCGACCGGCCAGTGGACCGTCGGCCGCGCAATCGACGCGGACGTCATCCCCCATGGCGACAAGCTTCTGCTGTACTGGGCGACACGGGATCCGACGATGAAGATCCAGATGCAGGGCGTAGCCGCGGCGCCGCTTGACGGCGACTTCTCGCGTGAGCACTGGATTCAACTCAACCCCGACGGGCCGATCCTTACCCCGACCGTGCCGACGAAACTGGATGACCGAGACCTCGATCTTGCGTGGGAGCGGCGTTGTATCGAGGCCGCGGCGATGGCCCGGCATAACGGCCGGCTCTACATGTTCTACGCCGGGGGTTACAACAACGACCCGCAGCAGATCGGCGTGGCCGTTAGTGACGACGGCGTGCAATTCAAACGGCTGTCGGACAAACCGCTGGTGCTCAACGGACCACCGGGCAGTTGGAACGCGAGCGAGTCGGGCCATCCGTTCCTTTTTCAGGACGACGATGGACAGGATTACCTTTTCTACCAGGGCAACGGAAACCGCGGCAAGACATGGCACCTTTCGGTTGTGCCGATCGACTGGAAGGACGGCCGGCCCGTTACGGCGCCGGAGAAACTGCCCGCGCCGGTCGAGGTATCCAAGAATCGCTGAGCCGTTGACATTACCCCAACAGTCACAGGAGGACTTGACCAATGGCCGACCACTTGACCCGCAGGCAGTTCCTTAGGCAAGCGGCCTTGACGGGCTCGGCCGCCGGAGTTTTCAGTACGCTCGCCGCACCGGCGTCGGGCGATTCCCGATCGCCCAACGATAAACTGAACGTTGCCATCATCGGACCCGGCGGACGCGGCGCTACCAACCTTCAGGGCGTCAGCACGGAGAACATCGTGGCCATCTGCGACGTCGACGACCGTCGCGCAGCCGGGGCGTTTGAAAGATTTCCTCGCGCCAAGAGGTATCGAGACTTTCGCAAAATGCTCAGCGAACTCGACAAGCAGATCGACGCCGTGGTCGTCAGCACGCCCGATCATACGCATGCCGTGGCCAGCGTGACGGCCATGAAGATGGGCAAGCATTGCTACTGTGAGAAGCCGCTGACCTGGTGTGTGCAAGAAGCACGAGTGGTCCGCGAAACGGCCGCCCGACACAAGGTGGCCACGCAGATGGGGAACCAAGGGACGGCGTCCGCGGGTCTGCGCAGCGGGGTTAAGGTGTTGCAGGCGGGCATCATCGGCAAGGTCCACGAGATCCACGTCTGGAGCGACCGGCCCTGGAACGGCTGGGCCCAAGGCGAAGACCGTCCCCAGAACACGCCGCCGGTTCCGGCCGGGCTGGATTGGGACCTTTGGCTCGGTCCGGCGGCCAAGCGAGCTTATCACCCGACGTACCTGCCCGGCAGGTGGCGTATGTGGCAGGAATTTGGCACCGGAGCCCTTGGCGACATGGGCTGTCATACGATGAACCTGCCGGTCTGGGCGATGAAGTTGGAGAATCCAACGAGTATCGAGGCGGAGAGCTTCCCGATGAACGACGCGACGTACCCCAAGTGGAGCATCGTCCGCTGGGAGTTTCCGGCCAGAGGCGAGCTGCCACCGGTAAAACTGACCTGGTACGACGGCCCGGCATTCAGGGGCACCCGACCACCGAAGGAGTGGCTCGAAGGCGCGGCAATGCCCGGCAACGGCGTGCTACTGATCGGCGAGAAAGGCAAGTTCCTCCAAACGTGCGCCTTCGGCACCAGTTGGAAGCTGCTGCCCGAGGACCGGTTCCGCGATAACAAGGAAGTCGCCGATATTGTTCAGGCGACCGGGGGCGTGGACCATCACAAGGAATGGATTGCCGGCTGCAAGGTCGGTCTGCCCACGAAGTCGAATTTCGACCGCGCTTCCCGACTCGCCGAGATGGCCCTGTTGGGCAACGTGGCCCTGCGCGTGGGCAAGAGAATCGAGTGGGACGCCGAGAAGATGCAGGCGACGAACTGCCCCAAGGCGGAGCCGCTCATCGCCCGCCCCTACCGCGACGGTTGGAGCCTGTAGCCACCGTCGCCAGACGGTGGAATGCGCGCCTAGCCAGATTCGAGCCGGGAAATGTGTGAAGAATCTGACGTTCTCTGATCTGGCCCTGGTGTGCAGTGTCGATGAGTCGGTGGGTGAGACCGAATTCTCGAACCGTCAATCGCTTCCGCGCGTCGGTCGATATCACCGACGCAGGCAACTACATCTTGCCAAGTACAGCGGGGTGCGCCACCCAAGCAGGTTGCGCGCGGTACAAGACTGCGGAGGTGTGTCGGACCGAGATCCGACCTCGCCACCTGCCTGACAAACTCACAATGATTCGTTTTGTGCGATGGCAGTCTCTCCGGCGGCACGGACAACGTCTGTCGGGCTCGCCGAAGGAATCTGAAAATGATGCGTTATGGCGGATTCCCGGCAAGGGCCTGTGCCAAGTTGACTAACCGCACCAGTTCGCTGCGGTAGCCGTGCGGGTCGTCGCCTTTGCCGGCGTTTGCCAACTCGACAACCATTTTGAACGTCGTGTTCCCTTTGTGCAGGCTGTCGTGTAGCAACATTCCAAATCCGGCCACCGCGGCTGCGAATTGGAGGTCGGGCGACGCATCGGACCACGGCCGGTCCGAATCGGCAACGGGGAACAAGAGTAGTCTGCTCGTGTCGCTATCGGGGTCTTTGTACCGCAGCTTCAGTTCAAACGCTTCGTCGCCTCGAGCGGCTTTGGTTAGGCGGGCTGGCCTCTGAAATCGCAGTGGTACCGGCCTGGACCGTTGGTCCTCCTTCTCGGCCGCGACCAATTCGTAGAGGGCCGTCACCGTGTGGCCCGCCCCAATTTCGCCCGCGTCTTTCTTGTCGTCTGCGAAGTCCTTGGCGGCCATGGTGCGGTTTTCGTATCCGATCAGGCGATAGGCCGACACCCGGGCGGGGTTGAACTCGACCTGGATCTTCACGTCCTTGGCGATCGTGACCAGCGTGCCACTGAGCTGCTCGACGAGCATCTTGTGAGCTTCCTGGATCGTGTCGATGTATCCGTAGTTGCCGTTGCCCCGATCGGCCAGCTTCTCCAACAGCGAGTCCTTGTAGTTGTCCATCCCGAACCCGAATACGGTCAAGAATACGCCGCTGTCTGCCTTCTCCTCAATCAGTTGCGTCAGAGCTCCTTGGCTCGTCACACCCACGTTGAAATCGCCGTCCGTGCATAGGACCACGCGGTTGACGCCGTCGGGCGCGAAGTTCTCGGTGGCCACTCGGTACGCAAGCTGAATTCCTTCGCCGCCGTTGGTCATGCCGCCCGCTTTGAGACGCTCAATCGCTTCGAGGATGGCCCGTTTGTTGGAGCAGGGCGTCGACGACAACACCAAGCCCGATGCCCCGGCGTAGACGACGATCGCCACCCGGTCATCGGCCGTAAGATTCTGCACCAGCATCTTCATGGCCGTCTTCACGTAGGGCAGTTTGTTGGCCGCGGTCATCGAACCGGACACGTCAAGCAGAAAAACCAAGTTGGCCGGCGGGCGTCTGTCACGCGAGATCTCGCGACCCTTGATACCAATTCGCGCCAAACGATGCTGCTTGTTCCAGGGGCACGCGGCGATCTCGACGTGGGTGGCAAAGGGAGCTTCGTCGGTAGGGGGCGCGTAGTCGTAGCTGAAGTAGTTGATGAATTCCTCGATGCGGACCGAATCTGCGGGCGGCAGGTCGCCCCGCTCAAGAAACCGTCGGGCATTGGCGTACGAAGCGGTATCGACGTCGATCGAAAACGTAGACAGCGGGTCCTGCCAAGGCCTGCGGAAGGCGTTTTCGTCGATCCGATCATACGACTCGGTTCCGAACTGGCGGTGGCTGGGAAGCGGTTTGTCGTCAGCAGCATCGACCGGAAAATCGTCCTCATCGGATTGCGCGCGGTAGATCGGCAAATGCCGGTAGTAGACCTCCAACAGCATGATGTTAAACGCCGTTTGGTACAGGCGACCGCCGTCTTCGGCGTGGACACCGTTGGGATTGAACCAACTGCCGGATTCGTCGCCGTCGACGACTTGAGCGTTGACCAGATGCTCGCGCATCACACCGTTCCACTCCCTCCAAGCAGTGCTCTCGCAAAGCCGCAACACCAAATGACAAAAGTAGTCTCGCGACACATTCATTTTCGAGGGGCCACGGCCGCTCCATTGGGCAACTCCTCGCTGCAGAGCCGGATCGTCGCGTTTCCAGCCAAGGTACATCCGGCAGAGCAGGGCAGCGGCGGAAGCTGTGTCGCTAACGTCGTCGGGGGCCGTTTCGCCGTATCTCGCACCGTCGTCCGCTTGCACTGAATTGAAGAACCCGGGCAGTCGCCGGACGACATCCGGCGAAACCTCCAGGTAAGCCATATGCGCGCTCTGCAAGGCCATAAGCTGCCAGGCGGTGACCGTGGTACACGGCTTGGCCCCTACCGTCGGCGACCAACCGCCCGTTGCGGGATCTTGCGTGGCGTGAATGAAATCCACCGCGTCTTGGGCCGCCTGCTCAAGCGCCTTGTCACGGGTCATCGCGAAGGCTTCACACAGCGCCCAAGCGGCCATGCCGTGCCAGATCATTTCGTCCCCGTCGCCCCGCAAATCGGCGCCTTGCGGTGTCTGCTTCATTTTCCTGAGGAGATAATCGAGGCCCTTTTTTACCGTGGATTTGTAGGTTCCATCCTTGTGTGTTTGCCCCGCGCCGAGAAACGGCTGCAGGGCCAAGGCGGTGGCACCGGTTTTGGACTTGATCGTGCCGGGATTGGCGAAATCACCGCCCGTGAAGCTCCAACTTCCATCGGCCGCCTGCTGTTTGGCCAGCCACTTCAGGCTTTTTGGCACTGCCAGGGGCTCGGGGGGGGTCCTCCCAATTCCGCCCGCCGCGGGTGGTTTGCCGTCGTCGCCCACACTGGGGGCGGTGTGACCGTTGAGAGCCAGAGTCACGGTCACTACCAGGATAAGACTTGCTCGCCGCATGTGAGCACCTCGCGCAAGATGAGAATAGAGACTTTGGGCGGATTCTTACGATGCGGTCCCGGCGCGCATCCATACACCACCGTCCCACATCCTCGAATTCCGCCGCAACGGATGAGATTATTCCCCGAGGCGCCAGCCGCCTATTCCGGGGCTTTGCCACAAGAGCGCTTCGCGGGTATTTTGGACGGGCAGCCAGCGTTGCGGGCCAAGCGTGAGTGATCCACCGGTAATTCGGTGCTCCAAGCACCGTTTTTGCGCGCGTCGGTCACATCGCCCCAGGTATCGAAATGCACGCTCACAAACTGCAGAGGTCGCCAACGCCTGTGTCGCCAAACCTACGTGGCTTGCGCGCGTAGGTGTTCACGACCGAGGCCGGAAACGGCAGTCTGCATAGTGTTTTCGGTGGCTCACACCGCGGCGCCATCAAATCAGGCACAACAATGCGCCGTCCATTGGACTACATCGATCATTCTTGGCCTCCCCGCCGAAGCGTCCGTGAGCGCGACCGGCTCGCGGTAGGCACGCCCGTTGAGTGCTTCGGCCTTCCAGACCGACGCTCGCTCTGGCGACTGCGGCCGGGGCCGAAAACCGTAATGCCGCGCTGTCACTCTGATGCCAGCAGTGGCGTTCGTCGCCCCGGCCATTGCGCGCTGCTGTGGCCGCTGTCGGCTGGAAACCGTGTTTCCGGTTCTAGGATGCCAAAGCGCGACGTGACGCTGACTTGCCTTCCCCAGGGATCGGGGACGCCCGGAAAGGGATCAGGCGACGATTTCGAAGTCGGCGGGTTCGGGTTTGTCGCCGAGACTGAAATCCCGATCGGCCCCTATCAGTCGCGAACGTCATTCACTAGAATTCAAGCTGTGAGTGAAGCGCCGCGATATTCTCTACAAGAACCCTACGCATGAAATATATTCGTAACTTTTGCATTATCGCCCATATCGATCATGGCAAGTCGACTCTGGCCGATCGGCTGATCCAGGCTTGTGACGGCGTTACGCAGCGTGAGTTCCGCGACCAACTGCTCGACGCGATGGATATCGAGCGTGAACGGGGCATTACCATTAAGAGCAATACGATTACGCTCTCCTACCGTGCCCCAGACGGTCAAGACTATCTGCTGAACCTCATCGATACACCCGGCCACGTTGATTTTTCGCACGAAGTACGGCGTTCCCTGATGGCTTGTGAAGGTGCGTTGATTGTTGTCGATGCTTCTCAGGGGGTCGAGGCGCAGACGGTTGCCAACCTCTATCTGGCCCTGGATAATAATCTGGAGCTTCTGCCGGTGATCAATAAGATCGATCTTCCGGCCGCGGACGTTGAGCGTGCGCGCGAGGAGATTGATGCGGATTTGGGGCTCGATCCGTTCGAGGCGATCCCTGTTTCCGCAAAGACCGGCGTCGGCATTGAAGACCTGCTTGCCGGCATCGTCGAGAAGCTGCCAAGCCCCAAGGGCGACCCGGACGCGCCGCTGAAAGCCCTGGTCTTCGACGCCCATTTCGATCCGTATCGAGGAGTCATTCTCCAGTGTCGCGTTATGGAGGGCACGCTGAAAACTCGCGATTCGATCCATTTCATGCACTCGGGCCGCGATTTTACGGTGGAGGAGTTGGGCTACAATCAATTGAAGCTCAATCCAAAAGAACAGCTCAGTGTTGGGGAGGTCGGCTATATCGTCGCCGGGATTAAGAGTGTACGGGAGATTGAGATCGGCGATACGATCACGCT
>JABMRP010000598.1 GCA_013202535.1 Planctomycetota bacterium | reverse complement strand
TAAACGGCTGGGTCACCGGCGCGGGAGATAGGTAGTTCATCCCCCGCATGTTGTTGTTGCCGCCCACTCCGGTGCCCTCGGGCAAGACGACGTCGCGAGGCAGGATCCCGTTTTGGTCGCGATTGAAGACATCCCACAGCCACAGCCGGCCGTCGCCCGAGAGGTAGACCGTGCCGGCGAACAGACCGCCAATCGGCATCCCGATGCGCCCCAGCGCGTCGGCATCGGTGTAGGTCTGTTTTTCGCCACGAGCCGCCAGCGATTGGACCCAGGCGGGATCGAGTTTCTTATCGATCGGGATCGCGTCGAGATACTCGTTCGTCTCGAACGGCCCGGCCATGGTGGGCAACGGGCGCGACGTTGCGGCCGCCGCAACCGCCGCGCTGCCGATGGCGACGAACTTTCGCCGGCTCATGGTCGAGCAGCAGTCGGCCCCCCGGCAGTTCCCTTCCGCGTGGGTATCGTTGCTGTCGGAACGGCTCGATTTGGGATCGGTCTTGCTCATGGTGGAATTCACCTTTGCTCAGGGTGGAACTTGACGATCGACGTCGCGAGTACCAAGAAACATCGTCCGGACGCTTCTCGGGGCCCATCCAACGGTACGCATACCCCGTGCCCGAGTCAACTTCGAGCGAGCGGGAGTTCTCCCGCCGCAGAAGGACCGTGGGCGTGTTTCTCGGGAAAACGTCACGCCGAACCGTTGCCCTCGACCCGTGATCATCCCATAATACCAAGGCTGGGTCAAAACAAGACCTCAGCATTTCCAAGGAAACCATCCGCGGGAGGTGAAATGCACGCCACTGGTTTCGTTTCTCTGGGCGGTCTTTCGGCTGCGCTGGCCGTGGGGCTCGGTGCGATCGGTGCCCACGCACTGAAAACGCAGATGACGCCGGATCAGCTTGAGACGTTCCACACGGCCGTTCATTATCAGATGGTCCACGCCATCGGCCTCGTCCTGGTCGGGCTGCTGAGTCGTTTTCAGCGGAGTCGCTTATTCGATGTGGCCGGTTGGGCCATGCTGGTGGGCATCATCCTGTTTTCCGGTTTCCTGTTCGCATGGCTGGCGACCGGACGGAAGTTCTTCGTTTACCCAGTGCCGGTCGGAGGTATTTCGTTCATAATCGGCTGGTTGGCACTAGCCATCGGTGCGCTGGGATTCCGGGGGAAGAAGTAGAGCAATCGCGGGCGGGATCACTCGCAGGGATCATTGCCAAAAAACGACTTCGAGAGTAGGGCCGGGAGGACTCGAACCTCCAACCGACAAATTATGAGTTTGCTGCTCTAACCGATTGAGCTACGGCCCCTCTTGGTGGTACTGTGGGTTATCAGTCCCCGGCTCGAACCGCTGAGCTAACAGCCTGTTGAAAAAGGGCCTGATAGTTTCTGTATGTCTAAGCGTACCGAGAAGACGGCCCTTGTCAAGCCGCCGAAACCCGATCCTGACTTCTCTCTCTCAGCGCGTCTTTCCGTCCGTGCCCAAAGCTCCCTCGTTCAGCGGGCGATAGGGGCGGCCGGGTATCAGCGCGCCATCCTTTGAGAATCCCTCGGGTCTGGCGGCAAGGCGTTGGGCAAGACGCGTGCGCCATACTTCCAGTGTTGCGCGATGGGCCGAATCGTTCGAGAGGTCCCGTTCTTCGTGCGGATCCTTGTTCAGATCGAACAGATGCTCGCCGCCGTCCGAGGGTCGCCAGATGTACTTGTGCGAGCCATCCGTGAGCGCATGATACGCCTGTGCCTGGCTGTAACATGGCGCATGTTCAAAATGCAGCCACGGGCGGATCACCTGGCTCTGCCCGCGCAGGGTAGGCACCAGATTAACGCCGTCAACATGGGCGGGGCTTTTCGTCTTGGCCAGCGCAAGCAAGGTGGGCATGACATCTTCCAGGCAGACCGGCTGCTCGACGCGCAGAGCAGGCTCAAACCCAAGCGAGGGCGACCCGCAGATAATGAACGGGATATTGGCCGATCCCTCGAATGGCTCGCATTTGCGGAAGTAGCCATGGTCGCCCAGCATCTCGCCGTGGTCGCTCGTAACCACGATGACCCACGGTCGCCCGGCTTTCTCGCTCCGAGCTTTGAAATCGCGGATCAGGGATGAAATCTGCTCGTCGATGTGTTCGATCAGGCCGTAGTAGCCCGCTTGAGCGGCGAGGAGGGTTTCCCCTTCGAGCAGGATCCGGTGTCCGCTCCCGTCGCCCCCCGGCGACAGTGTACCCCAATCCACCCAGTCGCCATGCGCGGGCGACGGTAGTTTCTGCTTCGCGTATGCGTCAAAGTACTTTTTGGGCGGGAAGAGCGGTGGGTGGGGTGCATAGAACGAGGCGGTCAGAAAGAGCGGTTGGTTCGCATCCGTCTCCGCGACGATCTTGCGCGACTGGGCCACGACCCATTCGGTGGGGTGCAGCTCATCCGCCAACGGCCAGGGATGTGCTTGCCAATGATTGTAGGTGACCCCCACTTTCTGAACGAGCGACTTGATGCCGCCGGTTTCCGGCGCGGCCTTTAGCAGGAACTTGTCGTAGGGATCGTTGCTCACGTAGGTGGATCCCAGAATCCGCTTCTGGTATCCACAGGCGCCGCTTGCGGCGGGCTGGTGCATGTTTCGGCCGACAAGTACGGTGGAGTAGCCGGCTTTGGCCAGCAATTCCGGCAACGGCGGTGTCTCAAACGGCTTCGCCCTGAATCCGACGACGCCGCTGGTCTGAGGATAGAGGCCCGTCAGCAGGGCGTAGCGAGCGGGAATACAGGACGTGACCGTCGAATAGGCCCGTCGGAACAAGACGCCTTGCTCCGCGAGTCGATCCAGTTGCGGAGTACGCACCACCGGATGCCCCAGAATCGACAGGCAATCTCCGCGCATCTGGTCGGGCATAATCAGGAGCATGTCGGGGTTGGCCGGTTCCGCGGCGAGCGATGCAAGCGAGTGCAAAGTCAGTGCCGCCGCCGTACAGCCGATCGCGGCCAGTTTCATGACGTTCCGACGTTGTGTTCTCCGGTGCATGACGTTTCCTTGAATGAAGTCAGTCGCTGGCGGGAATCACGGCACGGGCGGTCCGATCGCCGACGACAAAGTGACCGAGGGGTCGATCGGCGGTATCGGCAATCAACCACACAGCGCCGGGGCGCGAGTCTTGGCGAGAACTCTTGCCCGCGGCGATTGTGGCATACGGTTTTGGTGTCGGCCGGCCGGTTCGATCCATCCAGTACAGTTTCACGGCCGCGGAGGATTGGTTGATAAATACGACGTCAAAACGGTCACCGTCGGGCCGCGACGGGGGCGTCGGCTTGTCGTCGGCCGGGTGCCATCGGAGCAGGGGCAGAGAATCGACCTTCGGCAGCGTCATCTCGGCGAACGACGTCGGCGCGAGCGCACGAAGTGCCGTCAACCTGTCGGCGTATTCCGATTGGGCAGCCAGATTCGTCCACTCGTAACGATCGTTGGTGATGTCGTACAGTTCCTCATCGCCCTCGGCGTAGTGGATGTACCGCCAACGGTCGGTGCTCAGGCCGTAGGATCCCGGACGGCCCAGGTACGTCACCGACACATGGGGCCACTCGGCTTCGGGATGGCGAAGCAGGGGCACGAGACTCGGCCCGCCGTTGTCCTTTTTGTGTGGCAAACCGGTCAATTCGGTCAGCGTCGGAAAGAGGCTGAGCAGGTTGACGGGCTGCGAGCAGACGCGGCCGGCCCGGGTTCCCTCGGGCAGTCCCGGGGTGCCGGGGGGCACGTGGATCATCAGCGGTACGCGCGTGACGACTCGCCACGCCGTGAACTTCTGCCAATGCTGTTTTTCGCCGAGATGCCACCCATGGTCGCTCCAGAGAACGACGATCGTATTGTCCCGATTCGGGCCGCGATCCAGGGCGTCGAGCACCCGGCCTAACATCGCGTCGGCAAATGCGATCGATGCCAGATATCCTTGAATGCCCTGCTTCCACTGGTTGTGTTGGCGAATGTGCGCGAAGTATCGATTGGGCCCCATGCGCCGGCCGGCCGGCGGCAGATCGTCGAGGTCGTCTTCCTTGTAGCCGGGGGGCAGTTGGATCTCGTCCAAGGGGAACATCTCGAAATACTTCTTTGGCACAAACCACGGTTCGTGTGGCCGATAGATGCCGCACGCCAAGAAGAACGGCTTGTCGTGTTTGCGGCTGAGCTGTTCGCCGATCCATTTCGAGACGAGCCAGTCGCCGCCGTACTGCTCATCGGTCACGTCCAGCGCCGCCCAGTCGGTCTCCACGTATTGCCATGGTCCGCCGCGAGGCAGACTGACGGGACGTTGTTTCGGATAGTACGTGCGT
The DNA here is from genome assembly GCA_013202535.1 of Planctomycetota bacterium. Taxonomy (GTDB): domain Bacteria; phylum Planctomycetota; class Planctomycetia; order Pirellulales; family Thermoguttaceae; genus JABMRP01. Next base: position 3,458 of record JABMRP010000598.1, on the reverse strand, counting down.
GGAAACGGGTCTTCCGTCTCCTTGGCGGGAAAGTACTCATCCCACGACGGAGCATCGATGAAGTAATGCAGGATCTTTCCGGAACCACCGGCCCAGTAGCCATGATCGGAAAAATACTTGGGCAGGATCACGGCGTCGGGCAGTACGTCGCGCATCGTTTGCCGGTTGCTGTAAAGCCCCGACGTGTTCGGCGACAGACCGGTCATGATCGCCGTTCGCGACGGATTGCACGAAGCGGCCGGACAATGCGCGTTGTCGAAGAGAATCCCACGGGCCGCCAATCGATCCAGATTCGGTGTCTTTGCTTGCGGATGCCCGCCGAGACAGCCGATCCAATCGTTGAGATCGTCCATGGCGATGAACAGCACGCCCGTCGACGGCCGGTCCGCGAAGGCGGTCTGTTCGAGGCCCAACACGAGGAAAAATGCGACGGCCGAAGCCAGGTATCGTTTGCAGAGAGTCATCGCGAATCCGTTGTCTGATCGTGGTTCGAGTCAGCCCCGAGTCTGGCCTAGCGAGCCGGCGTTGTCAATCATCACCGGTAGTCTCGGAGGTTATGCACACGACGCAACAACGCCGTGGCCATGCCGCTCCTTCGTGGAAGTCCTTGTTGGGTCCCAAGTTGCTTCGATGCTAGCAGTAGCTCCACGTCTTTTCATGCCCCCGGGTGCGCCGTTCCGGGAGGAGATTCCACTCGATTTCCCAGATGGGGGTGCTGCTTGCAATCCGCATGGGGGCGACGTAGGATTTGACTCAGGGACTCGGGGAAAGCGGCCCGCGCCGGCGGCGATGAACCGCGAGGCAGCCGTACCGGAATGCGCGTCGGGCCGCGCGCAAAACACCGCAAACCGCTCACCTCGCAACACCACTCTGGCAGGAGTATTGAACCATGAGCAAGTACTTACTCGCGTCCGGCGTTTTCGTCGTGGCATTCGGCATGGCCGTCGGCGACACGTTTGGACAGGGCGACAGCGGAGTGGAACAGAGCATCTTGCAGCCGATCTCACCCGCGCGTCCCGGCGCCACCGAATCGCAGCATTCGCACCGTATCGACGAGGGAGCGGCCCAGCAGTTCCCGGCGCAGCCCGCTGCCGAAACCGGCCGGACGCAACTGGCCGATTCCTACAATCTTCTGCAGCAGTCGCTCAACGATAGTTGGCGCAACTATCTGGCGCTGCCCGCGGAGGCTCTCTCGGGCAACCAGGTTCCCGACCCACTGACCATTCAAAGAGCGTTGAGCCGCTACCACAAAGTGGCGACCGACCGGACGTACGCGAGGATGACCACCTCGCCGGGCTTCCGAGAGACGTACGCTGCCCTGCACGCCCTGGCGGTCGAGTTGACGCCCCCGCCTGCTGGTGGTGTACCGCGGAGGGGAGTGCATTTGAGACTGCCCCTGGGGATCCGGATCGACACAGGGAACGGCACCCAGGTTCGCGCCCCCGGCGTTCGCGTCGACACGCGTGGCGGCACGCAGGTCCGCGCCCCCGGCGTTCGCGTCGACACCCGGGGCGGAACGCGGGTTCGCGCCCCCGGCGTTCGCGTGGAGAAGTAGCGCCTCGTCGCCGAAGGCGCTGACTTGTGAAAGTGTCCGGCGCGGCTGGTCGGTCACGGTGCATCGACCCTCAGGTATTGCGCAGCTTTTACATTTCGCGTGGCGACTCCGCAAGGGCACGTTTTTCCCGGGGGATGTTGTGCGGGCCGTGGGCTATCGGGATGAGAAGTGAGTCGTCGTCTGACCCCAAAAGGCGACATTCTTCGGCGCGGGCCCTTTCTGCGGCCCGCGATTCTCCAATGATTCCAATCGCTGGAAGAAACCCCGGACCTCTTGATATCAGCTCCTCTGGGAGAAGGATTGGAAGATGAGCGTCACCACGAGAAGCGGCCCGCGGGAACTCGATCCCCAAGGCCCCGCGGTTGTCGACATGAACTCGACGAAGGCGGTTGCCGCGACCGTTTCACCGCATACGGACGTCCGGTCGCCGTCGGACGAAAAGCCGGGCCGCTGGTCCAATGGTCTTGACTGGCCCTCGGTGCTCTGGATCGGGCTGATTCACTTGGGCGCGCTGGCATCCGTGCTGTGCTTCACCTGGAAAGGCTTGTTGGTGGCCGTCGTGCTCGGCCTCATGACGGGTTGCCTTGGCGTGTGCCTGGGGTATCACCGGCTGTTGACCCATCGGAGTTTCCAGACCTTCCCGCTCATACGGCAGTTCTTGGCCGTGTTGGGCACCCTGGCGGGCGAGGGCCCACCCATCACCTGGATCGCGATCCATCGCAAACACCATCAATACTCCGATACCGAAGGCGATCCGCACTCTCCTCGCCAAGGCGCGTGGTGGAGCCACATGCTGTGGATATTTCCGCGCCCCCGCAGCACCGAGTGGCGCCGGATGATGGAACGCTATGCCAAGGATCTCTTGGAAGACCCCTTCATGCGATTGCTCGACAAGACGTTCCTCGCATGGCATGTTGCCCTCGGGCTGGGCTTGTTCATCGCCGGCTGGCTCGTCTGGGATTGGTACACGGGCGTTTCACTGCTGGTCTACGGCATGTTTCTCAGACAGTGCTACGTATTGCACGTAACCTGGCTCGTCAATTCCGCTTCGCACATGTGGGGCTATCGCAATTATGACACACGCGACGACAGTCGAAACCTGTGGTGGGTCGGTCTGCTGGCCTATGGGGAAGGTTGGCACAACAACCACCACGCGTCTCCCACCCGAGCCCGACACGGCCGCCGCTGGTGGGAATTCGACGCGACCTACATCGTTATCCGCGCCATGGAGATTTCCGGCCTGGCATGGAAGGTCGTCCGCGGTCCGAGAAGCAACCAGGCAGGATCGTGAACACCGGAAGCCGATCCGATTCTTGCCCCGACTGTGGTGGATTCCGTGTCGCGCGAATGTCACTCGCCGACGGCTTCATTCGGATTGGCCAACACGTCGGCGATGCGGATTGCCTTGTGCCCTCTGAAGGCTCCCGGGTTGGCGTGAAACTTGGCCACGCCTTCGACGCTGACGATCAGCGGGCTGCGCACGTCTTTCTGGGTGGTCAGGACGTCGCCGACTCGTAGCGAGATCAGTTCTCCGGTGCTGATGGACGTTTTGGCCAGGCGAACTTCCATCTCGACCAGCGAGCCACGCAGGTTCTGGCCGATGCGCTCGATGCTCTCCGGCGTGGCCGCTTTTCGGCCGTAGGAGATCCAGCTATTGGCCGATAGTTTTCCGCCGATGCGTTCGATCGAGTTGAAAGGAATGCAGAGGTTCATCATACCGCGGAGTTCGCCGATAGCCAGCTCGAAGCTGATAAGCACGACAACTTCGTTCGGCGGCACGATCTGCACCAGTTGCGGATTGCTCTCCACCCGTTCCACGCCCAGCTTCAGGTCGAGGACGTTTCGCCAGGCGTGGTGCAATTCGTCGAGGAACAGGCTCGTGATTCGCGAGACGATCCGCAGT
>JABMRP010000597.1 GCA_013202535.1 Planctomycetota bacterium | reverse complement strand
GCAGTGGCACACGGTTGTCGCCGTGCAATGTTCGACTACAGCTTCTCGATCGCTTTCAGCTTGTCACGCCTTCCGCCCCAACATTCGATCCAGGGCGTCGGACGTTTGGTAGATGAGCGACTCGGGCCAGTGGGCAAACGGGTTGAAGTACTCGAAGGTGAGGTATCCGCGATAGCCGATGCCGTCGAAAGCCTCCATCACGGCCGGCCAGTTTGTCGTGCCGTCCAACAGCGGGCGGAATGTGTGTAGGTTGAATTCGTGGACCTTCTTCGAATATTCCTTCAGGTGGACGTTCTTGATCCGCGGGCCCAACATCGGAATCCAGTGCTCGGGAAAATGGTAGGCCATGATGTTGCCCGTGTCGAAATGCACGCCGACCGTCTCCGACTTGAAGCTATCGACAAAGCGGATCATCTCTTGCGGGCTGTGCAGATAGCCGTTGATGAAGATGTTCTCGATGTTCAGCAACACGCCCGCCTTCTTCGCGTGCGGGATCAGGCGGCCGATCGCTTCGTGAGCCCGGCGGTCGCAAACGTCGTGTGGCACGGGCGGCTCGTCTTCGAGCCAGGGGATGTACGTGGCCCCGGCGATGGTCAACAGATTCTCGGTTTCCAGCAGTCGCGCCGCATCGATCATTCGCACCGCCAGATCGAACCCCTGCTTGCGTCGCTCGGGATCCTGGTGGGTGAGCGAGTAGGGCCAAAAGAGAAACGAGCAGACGCCGCTGATCTCCAGCCCGATCCGCCGGGCCATTTGGCCGATCGCCCGGATGTCGGCCTCGCTGGCTTCCGGCGAAAGATCGCCCTCCAGGGCGTAGTTCACCTCGACGGCGTCGAACCCGGCGTCCTTGCAGAGGCGGAAACATTCTTCCAGCGACATTTTGTCCGGGTAGGGCAGCGCCCAGAGGTTGATCGACTTCTTCATGTCGTACCGCTTGGCCGGCTGGGCGATCGCGGCCTTTGGCTCCGCCGCGTCGTCGCCGGGTTCGGCAGCCAAACCCTGGGCGGCCAGAAATGTGCTGCCGAAGGCCGCCGAATAGGCCAAGATCTCGCGACGGCTCAGTTGATGCTTGGCCGACTCGGGGGAGTCGGGCGTGGGGCGGCGTTTCATCGGAAATCTCCGGGTCGGGACGATCGGGGGGGAGCGAAGTGACGACTTTGCCCGATTTTACGGTTTCCGGGCCATGGCGGTCAACCGACCGGGGCTACATCTCACGGAGTGAGATGGCTACTGTACGACCGGGCGCCGATCGAAGGAACGGGGAAACCGTTGGACTTGCCCCCGAGGGCGACGAATACTTGCGCGGCGGCCGGAGCGGTTTTTTCCCGGCACCGGGGAACTAATCGTCAGCCCCCGGCGTCCAATCGTGCGACGGAGGAGATGTTGATCCCCGTCAGCCCCCGGCTCTGCCGGGGGGCGATTACCTCGAAACGTTGAACGTCACGGACGCCCAGGGACGCGAAGCGTCCAGACGTGGGTTCCCACGCAGAAGCGTGGGAACCAGAGAGAAATATCAACAAACCCCTTTCCAAACAAGGAGTCTCGCCATGCACCGACGTATTCTAACCGCCTTTCTGGTGATTCTTGCCGTCGCGGCCTGTGTTCCGGCCGACGCTTGGGCGCGGATCAAGCTCATCACGCTTCCCGTTCGCCAGCGGGTGGAAATCCAGCTCGACAACCCCAACGCCACGCTGGTCGAGGAAGAGCGGATCGTGCCGCTGGTCAAAGGCATCAACCAGGTCGATTTCTCCTGGGCCAACACGCAAATCGATCCCAACACGATCGTCTTTCGCGTCGTCGTTCGGGATGAAGACGCCGAGGGAGCCGAGGCCAAGAAAGCCAAACCGCTGGAAGTCAACGTCCTGTCGGTCAGCTATCCGCCGAACGAAGCGGCCCTGGTGTGGCAGGTTTCGGCCAGCGCGTCGGGCTCCGCTCGGGTGCGGATCAGCTACCTGTTGGGCAATCTGACCAAGAGCTTCAACTATCGGGCCGTGGCGACCAACGACGAACGCACGCTTACCCTGTCGCAGTACATGCGGCTGCAAAACTTCGCCAACGAGGAGTTCGGCTCCACCGGGCTCTGGGCCGGCTTCGGGCCCCGCTTCCTCAAGCCGATCGGCATCAACGAGACCAAGGAGATGCTCGTCGAGCGGTTCCTCGAAGTGCCCGTCAAGAAGACCTACACCTCCGATCCCACGTTGCACGGCTACCTCGACAAGCCGAAGAACAAGCTTCGCGTGCCGATGCACTATGTGCTCACCAACGATACGGACAACAACCTGGGCACGGCCCCGCTGCAGTTCGGCAAGGTACGCATCTTCCAGGACGACGGCCGCGGATCGACCGCGTTCATCGGCGAGGACTGGGGTAAGTTTACGCCGCTGGACGACGAAATGCGGCTCTACGTGGGCACCGCCCAGGACATCGTCGTGGTCCGCACCATCGAGAAGTTCGAGCAGCACCGCATCGCGGGCAATCTCTACAACCACGAAGTGATCGTGAAGTTCGAGATCGAAAACTTCAAGGACAAGGCCGTCACGCTCGACGTTTCGGAGAGCATCCGCCAGATTCGTGCCGAGGTATGGCGCGACTCGGGCCGCGACGTCGAATGGGAACTGGGCGATCAGACCACCTTCGAGGGCAAGCCCGACAAGGAACTGAGCACCTTCGACCGGGTCGTCTTCCACGCCGATCTGCCTGCCCGCGGAGCCGACACCAAGGCGAAGAAGATTACCCATAAGCTGCACCTCCTCATCAAGAACGAATGGTAGGGAAACGCAATTCCCGTTTTCCCCATCGAGGAGGATAAGCAATGCACAAGACACTTCCACAGGTCGCGGCCATGCTGCTGATCGCCGGCTGGGCGGTCGTGGCAGAGGCCAAGAACATCGACCTTTCGACGGTTCCCGACCGGGATACCGTGCAGTTGACGATCTACAACTCCGAGGACATCACGCTGGTCCGCGAGACCCGCAAGGTGAGCTTCAAGCCGGGTGCCAACCCGTTGCAGTTCAGTTGGGCCAACACGCTGATCGACCCGACCTCGGTCGAGTTGAAGTTTCTCACCGACCCCGACAAGCTGGTGGTACTCGACACGACCTTTCCGCACGACAAGCCGCAGATGCTCTACTGGAACGTGCAGAGCGACATCGACGGCGAGGCGACCATCGAGATCACCTACTTCACCAGCGGCATTAGCTGGGCGGCCGACTACCTCTGCATTTCCGACGCCGACGAAACGGAGATGAGCATTAAGAGCTTCGTCCGCGTGACCAACAACTCGGGCGAGGAGTACGAGGACGCGCAGGTGCGGCTCGTGGTGGGCCAAATCAACCTGGTCGAGAAGATCGCCCAACTGGCCCAAGTGCCCATGCAGCAGATCGCCAACTTGGAGCGTAGTTCGCGGGAAAGACTTAAACACCGCGTGTTGTACGAGGCGTTGGATGCGCCCGACTCGCCGATGGACGACGCCGCCGGCGCAGGAGAAGGCCCGGGCGGCGGGCGGCCCAAGCAGATCATCAAAGAGGGCCTCAGCGAGTACTTCATCTACACCATCGAAGGGACCGAGACGATCCCCAACGGCTGGTCGAAACGGATGCGTTCGTTCGCCGCCGAAGAGGTGCCCTTCAAGATCCAGTACCGCTATCGAGTGCCCGAGTACGGCGACCGGCTGGTGCGCATGTATCTGCTGAAAAACGACGAGGACTCCGACCTGGGCACCACGCCGTTACCCGACGGAACCGTACGCGTCTTCCGCCAGAACGGCCGCGACGGGTTGAGCTTTCTCGTCGCCCAGCACATCAAGTACGTGCCCATCGGCGACAAGATCGAGTTGAACCTGGGCGTCGACCCGGAGGTGATTTTCGAGTTGGTCAAGCTGCGCTGTTGGCGCGACAACATCTGGATGCACGTCTACGGGGCGAGCGTCTTCCGGCGTGTCGACGACGGGCGGGTCGAGATCGACGTCCGCAGCACGGTCGAAGGCTGGGACGATCACACGGTCTACGCCCAGCGGATTCGCAACTACACCGACAAGCCGATCGACGTCGAGGTGCGGCGTGCCTACGGCGGACACATTGTTTTCCGTAGCGCGTTGGACGTCACCAATCACGACTACCAGACGGCCCAGTACACGGTCACGGTCGCCCGGGGAGAGAAGGCTGCCCTGCTGTACGAGATTCTCCAGCACCAGGGCCGGAACCATAAGCAGGATAACGTCACTCTTGAGGAGGCGACGATCAAGCCATGAAACGACATGCAATATCCCAGGCATTAGCAGGCTCGGTGCGCACGGTGGCCGTCGTCGCCCTGGTTGCGGCGACGACCCTGTGCGTGCAATCGGCATGGGCCAAAAACATCGATCTCTCAACGGTTCCCGACCGGGATACCGTGCAGTTGACGATCTACAACTCCGAGGATCTCACGCTGGTGCGCGAGACGCGCAAGGTGAGCTTCAAGCCGGGTGCCAACCCGTTGCAGTTTAGTTGGGCCAACACGCTGATCGACCCGACGTCGGTCGAGTTGAAGTTTCTCACCGATGCCGACAAACTGCTCGTGCTCGACACGACCTTCCCGCACGACAAGCCGCAGATGCTCTACTGGAACGTCCAAAGCGAGATCGACGGCGAAGCGACCATCGAAATCACCTACTTCACCAGCGGCATTAGCTGGTCGGCCGATTACGTCTGCATCGCCGACCCCGGCGAAACGGCATTGAACATCGAGAGTTTCATCCGCGTGACCAACAACTCGGGCGAAGAATACGAAGACGCCCAGGTGCGGCTGGTCGTGGGCCAGGTCAATCTGGTCGAGAAGATTGCCCAACTGGCGCGTATGCCGATGGGCGAGGTTTACAAGCTGGGCGACGGTCGCGTGCG
>JABMRP010000596.1 GCA_013202535.1 Planctomycetota bacterium | reverse complement strand
GGTCTTGGTAAACCAACGCGTGCCCTTCAACCTGCAAAGCCACATCGATCAACAGATCCGTGTCCGATAGATCAAGCTCCTCTATCGATCGGAGTCTCGTTCGTTTGCCACCCTCTTTGGCGGTTGCGTCCTTATCGACGGACGTAAAGGGGGCGACATTCCGACACCCAGGTAGAAGCCGACGTGGGGCGGCTGATTGTAGGCGACATTCTGCCACGCCACACTCAGCCGATACTGCGGATCATGCATGAGGGTGTGGAAGCGGTGCCTCGTCGGGAGAGTCGTCGTGAAGATGCGCAGCTCCTTGCCGTCGGGCGTTCTCCACATGACCTCCTCTCGCCAGTCGCCAAACAGATCCGCACTGAGGGCAGGAGTCGATTTCGATCCGTTGTTCGAGACGCAGCCGTCCGCCGTCAGCAGGCGGGGGCCACCGTACTTGTCGATCCGATTGCTATCGAGGAGTTCGCGAAGCAAATCGCCGTCCCACCAGCACAAGAAATTGGCTGACGACGGACTTCGGCCGATTGGTTCGCCCTTGCAGTTGTGCAGTCCTCCGGAGCCCCCCCAACACTCAGCACCAAGGTGATGGGGATCGATATCCGCGGCAACGCCTCTGCCGACGTCTCTTCCCGGGTCGTTACCCCAGAGAATCTCGCCGGTGGCCGCGCCATACATGGCCGCTCCAAAGCCGTGTTCGTAACCCGGCACGGGAGCTTCATTCTCGTGGATACCCCACACTTCCAGTCCCGGTCGCGTAGGATCGAGGTCGCTCACGTGCAGCGCATCTCCATGTCTCAGACCGGTGGAGAAGAGGCCGGTGCCGTCATCATCCACGACCATGGCTCCGTAGATAATCTCGTCTCTGCCGTCCCCGTCCACGTCCGCGACGGACACGCTATGATTTCCCTGTCCGGAGAACTTCTCCCACCCGGGCTTGGCGGAATCAAAAACCCATCGCGACGTCAATCTTCCATTTCTCCAGTCCCAAGCCGCCAGCACGGACCTTCCGTAATAGCCACGGCACATGACGACGCTGGGCCGCTCGCCGTCGAGGTACGCGACGCAGGCCAAGAAACGGTCGGCTCGATTGCCGTTGCGATCGTTGCCGCCGTTGCCTCCCACACCGCCCCAGCCGCCGAGATCTCCTCTCGGTGGGATGTACCCGGTGGTGGCAAGCGCGGCGCCGGTTTGCCCGTCAAACACAGTGAGGAACTCCGGGCCGTCCAGAATCTTCCCACTCTCGTTGACGTGGTCGGCGTCGGCGTCGCCGATGACCGTGCCTCTTCCGTCCACCGTGCCATCGGCCGTCTTGCAGGCGACCTCGGCCTTGCCGTCGCCGTCAAGATCGTAGACGATGAATTGCGTATAATGAGCACCTTCGCGGATATTCCGCCCAAGGTCAATCCTCCAGAGGAAGTCGCCCTTCAATGTGTAGGCTTCGAGCTTAGTTTGCCCCGTGAAGCCGCTATGCGAGTTGTCGCGACCGCGCATTTCCTGTTTGATGACAATTTCGTATTCGCCGTCGCCGTCGAGGTCCCCCACCGAAGCATCGTTGGGCGTATGGCCCTCGGGAGTCTGAAGCGGAATGGAAAGGTATTGCCTGGCTGGGGCGCCGGCCGGCAGCGCGAAAGGGGCACTGGCCGCCTGCTCTTCGCCCCGCAATGTGGATTTGACGAAATAGGAATTGGCCTGGCTCAGATCAGCATCGTGATCGACAAAGTTAGTACTCTGTGTGAGCGGTTGGTGGTTGAGCTTCACAAGTTCCCGGTTGCCCGTGGCGCGGTAGAGATTGAAAGCGATGTCGTCCGGATCCGTACCCAGCAGACGCCACCCAACGTAGACCTTTCCCTCGCCCTGACTGACGGCGACCACTCCCCGGCCCAGATTCTCCATTTGCCGCTTTGCGGCCACGGAGTCCGCCGAAGCGGTACCGACCAGATCTGTGAGCAACAGGCTGACGACAACGGCAATTTGCATCGTCGGCGTAAGACAGCGATACAGGACGACATTGATCATCGAATTGGGGGCGTCCTTCTTCTCTTTTTCTGGCAGTTCGATCCGTGCCGAGCAAGACAGCTATCAGCATACACACTCGCGGACAGCCGCGAAACCGCGGAGAATGGCGATCTTTCGTGTAACGGCGGGATATCGATCCAAATCCCGGAAGTATCCTCTTGAAAGATGAAGCAGCAGAGCACACAATCTATGCAGCCAACACGGCATCCTGCCCAACGCAGCGGAGCTAATCCATGAGAAAGTGCTTATCAGCGAGTGTTCGCCGACTGGCCCGAAGCGTCCGTCCGTGTTTACTGTGCCTGGTCACCGTGGCTTCATGGACCTTGTCCGCGTGGGCACAAGATCGTGCGAAACCGAGCGTCTGGATGGGGCCGCCGTCTTACGATAACGGCAAGTGCTTTCGCGAGTTGTTCGAGAAGCCCGACGCATGGCAGCAGACGCGGTCCGAGATCGACGTGCTCATGTACGCCGACCACTGGCTGCACAAGCAGTTCACGGACGACGAGTTGCGAGCATGGTTTGCGCACTTGAAGAATTGGCGGCTCAAGTTTGCGCTGGAAGTCGGGGCCGTCAAGCCCTGGGGCACGACGGGTGAGAAAGCGTTCAACGTGCAACGCCCTATGTGGGATCGCTTTGGCCGACTGGGCGGACGTATTCACGCGATTGCCCTGGACGAGCCGCTGCTTTGCTGTCGGATGCAAATCCACAAGTCGGACGACTATGCGGTGCGGGAGACGGCCGCCTTCATCGCGTTGGTACGTCAGCACTATCCCGACGTGCTCATCGGCGACATCGAGACGTATCCGTCGATTCCGCTGGAGGATCATTTCCGCTGGATCGAGGCGCTGGAAAAGCGATTGGCCGAATTGCAGGTCCGGGGTCTGGACTTCTACCGTTTGGACGTGAATTGGGCGGAATTCGTCGTGCTCAATCGCGGCTCTTGGCCCGAGGTGAAAAAGCTCCAGCAGTACTGTCGCCAGCGCAAGCTTCCCTTTGGCCTGATCTACTGGGCCTCGGGCTACCCGGCGCTGGCGAGGCGAGGGTTGGCGGACGATTC
>JABMRP010000595.1 GCA_013202535.1 Planctomycetota bacterium | reverse complement strand
ATCCAACCGGTTATCAAATTCAAATGCCATCCCTGGCCTCCTGTAAAGAATCGCCGAAATGAACCTACTGCGACCCTTTTACACGAAATGCAAAAAACATGCGACACTAATTTCTTGACCGTCACTAAGCAGGTTTGTGACGAATTTCGCCAGCCCGAGAGGCACGAATTCGTCATAATGCGTTGCTCGCAACTGGTCCGGTGTCTGCCCGCCGTACGTCGAATGGAATCTGGTTGCGAAGTCTCTGCTCAAACGCAGATTCGTCGCCACGCGATCACCCAACACATCGAGAAAGTGCGAAGCAATCGTTCCCTGTTCCGCTGTCGTCGTCAGAAAGAGCGCGAAACTATTTGCGCCGTTACTCCGCTGGAGGTCAACAAGCTTGTGCAAGGCCTCAAGGTGACGGGATACCTCTCGTTTCTCCGCCTCGAAGAATATCGAATTCGTATAGTCAAGATTCACAACCTGAAAGGGGAACTGCTCGCGGAATCTCTTGCAGTCGATCGGCGGAACTTCCTTCGGATCGATCAGGAGCCGATCAATATCCGCTGCCACAATCAACTCGGGGCGTCCGCGGCCGCCAGTTATTCCCTCGTTGTAGGCATCGTCATCGTTGGTGACGGCCACCACACCTTTGTAGACGTTTTCGGAGAAATCCAATAGACCGCATCGATGAAAATGCTTGATATCCATCATCGCTGGCGAGAACAGGGTGAGGTAGCTGCGGAGCCCTCGGCTGCCGACAACAGCGCGGGCAAAGCGCTCCCAGAGGGATTTGCGGATCTCGTGCTTCAGAGGGCAGATCTCCATTATCTTATCGACACGTCTCACTGCTTCTTCATCTCCCTCTTTCCAGCGTCAATGGCGTCCTCGATCTCAGCGAGTTGGCTGGGAGAAACTGCCCCGTGGAGAACCATGGCACCGGCGAGAAGGACCTTTTCTCTCTTGGTGCTGCTGCCCTGGCCATCGGGGTGATCGCTATTGATCACGACTGCACGCCCTATCTTGCAGATGAGAGGACGGTCCGCACCGAGTGCCTTAATCGTGACATCGGTCCTCTTGCCAAGTTGCCTGGCGACAGCACTCAGCGTACCGACAAGCAGACGCTGGGTCTCCCGCCGTTGTTTCGACCGGGGGTCCTTCTGGAGTTTCTTCAGTTTGCTGAAGACCTCCGTGCGAAGCTTGCCGTGAAACCACTGGCAGAGATCCAAGTAGCGGTCATCGGTTTCGTTGAAACTGTTCCGGTCGATGTTCAGAGCTCCCGAGAGGCCCTCAACGTAGAGCTCGCCGGTCATCTGGTTGAACTTCTGGCCTTCGTTGTAGGGGTATTCCAGGTAAGTCGTATCGTAGAGGCCAATCGCCACTCCACCTTCTCGGATCAGAATCCCCTGAATCGCCTTGGGCCGTATCGTTCGCTTGTAGATGAGGTATCCGCTGGCGCGCGGGCCCCCGCGTCTCCTGCCATAGGGTTCATCATGCCAGGACCACACGTTGTCTGACTTGAAAGCTTCATCTTTGAAGAATTTGGCTTCAAAGGGTTTCCGGAGTTCCATGCCATCAATGGTGACATTGAAATGGTAGCGGGATGCAAGGCCGGCGATCACGGCAAGCCTTCCGGCTTCGGCGAACTCTCCACACGGTGGATATGGTACGGGACAGTATGCTCCCAGTTCCCAAATCAGCTTCTCGTATGGATAGAAACCCTGCTTCGCGTTGCCTTCTTTCTCGCGCAAGAGCCGAAGCAACTCTTCATAGGTAGCGGAGTACTCCTGAAACAGATTGGCTTTCGGGTTGATACGATCTCGGTGCGTACCTCTCAGCTTCTTCACGACTTCATCACGGAGGTTCGTCAACTCGATTCTCGTGAACGACTCCTTGCTCGCGCTGGCCGGGTACACCTGCGAACGTATTTTGCACGTTCCAATGGGGAGCGAACTCTTCTTGCCGCCGGACTCCCCGCGTTCAAACTCGGCCTCGTCCTTCACTCTTGACCGGCCGACTCCTTCGGCGTCAAATCCTTCAAACTGGTCGAAATCCAATTCCGCTTCAAAACCTGTTCGCGTGCCGCTCTTCTTGCTCCGGATTGTCATCCGTTTCGCGAGTTGGCCCATGGCGAGGAGACCGATTCCGTAGTGCCCTATGGTGACTCTCTTGTTGCGAACACCAGGCACTTTGAACGCCTCTCCAGCCGTCTTGTCGCTGAAGCCAATTCGCTGGATAAGGCTGACAAACTCCTTTTCGTCCATTCCGCTTCCGTCGTCAGTGAAGACCATCTCTCGAAAGGAAGGCCAGCCGGTCTTCACCGTCACTTGCTTCGCACCTGCATCATACGAATTACTGATGATCTCCTTCACCGCACCGGCAGGCGTTCGGTAAATCCCGCGGCTGATGTGCCGCAGAACGCGGGAACTGACGTTTATCGGGACGATTCTTGGTTGGGCCATGATTAACAGGTGCCTTTTGGCAGTGACGATGGCACGGTCGGCGCGTCTGGGCAGGTGATTCCTGAAATCTTACGCCAACGTCTACTAGAGTACGGGAAGCTAAGTCTCTATCTTGCAAGAGATTATCGGCTCAGAACGGGGTAGTACGCAAGAGATTCTACTCCCTTTGGAGTAGTATGTGAAGTAAGTGGATGTATTTCATCCACACACCTCCCTCTACACATCCAAATTCCCCACTTCCGGCGCGTGTTTTTCTCCGAACCGTCTTCGACCGGCTCGTCTGCCAGGCTACAAGCGACGCTCAATCGCCCCGCAGCCGGCCCAGGGACATGACGTCGATGGTGGCCAGGGCGTCGTCGAGTTGCTCCCAGATGGCGGCCACGTGCTGCTCTTCGAGCCCCAGCCGGGCGAAGACCTCGGCCGGCGGGACCTCGGCGTTGCGGACGCCCATCGAAGAAAAGCCCTTGGCGTGGCAAAGAAAATTGGCCAGCGACACGATGTCGACCATGCCGCGATACTCGCCCGTGTACGATTGCGGCGCGTGGTGGTAGCGGATCGCCGCGATAAGATGATCGGGCAGACGCCACTGCGAGGCGACGTACTCGCCGAGTTGCATGTGATTGAACCCGAGAATCTCTTCCTCGACACCGCAGAGGGGCGTGTCCTCGGCCAGCACGTCGAGCACCTGGAGGAACGGTTTGTTGAGATATTGATCGATGAGGATCAACCCCAGGTCGTGCAGCAGCCCGGCCAGGTAGGCCTCGCGGGGGACCGCCTTGCGGCATCTTTCGGCGATCAACCGGGCCGTCGTACCGGTGGCCACCAGATGGGTCCAAAGTGCCTGCCGCGAGTAGTTGCCGCAGTCGGCGTCGGCCTTGAACAATTGGGCCACATTGGCGGTCATCGCCAGGTTGCGGATCTCCTTGAATCCCAGCAACGTGATGGCCAGTTTCAAGTCGGCCACTTTGTTTTGCAGCGAATAGTAGGACGAGTTCACCGTACGCACGATGCGCGTCGCCAATGCCGCGTCGTACTCCACCGCGTCGAGCAGATCGGCCGCGCCGGAGGACGGGTTGTTGGCCACTTCGATGATTTGCAGGGCCACCGTGGGCAACGTCGACACTTCGCTGATGCGCGAGAACAACTGCTGCACCAATTCCTCGGGTGTTGCCTTGGCCTGGACACTCATCGGACAATCTCTTCTTGAGACGGTAAACCGAACAATCCACAGTCCTTCCAGCGCATACTCCCGGAGGGGAGTGCGCTTCAGGAAATCATAGGTTAAGAACGGGCCGGTCGCTGGGCTGTTTAGCGATGGGACCTGCCCCGCGATTCCCCGAGCGAATTTGGGTGCATGGGACCGCATCGTGGGCAGGAATCCTCCGTCAAACCCGGACAATCCGAACCAAACGAGCAAGATTTGCCTTGCCTTGCCGGGAAACTCGACGATCGGGGCTGGATCGCGATCAGAAAGATCAGGTTTTTCGGAAAATGACGTGGCTTCCACATGGTGGAATTGTTCGCATCGGGCCGTCCCGCGGCAAACGCAACTCTTTCAACGGGCAACTACCGGCGCTCGGCCATGGCGAGCCGCTCGGCGATGGGGGGGTGGCCGTGGAAGAGGAGCACTTCCAGGGGGTGCGGATCGGGATCATCCTTGTTCTGCCGGGCGAGCTTTTGAAAGGCCGAAATGTAGGCCTCCTTCGCCCCGGTCCGCTCCAACGCGTAGCGATCGGACTGGCGCTCGAAGCGGCGGCTGAAGAAGTTCTGCACCGGTTCGAGCAACATGGCGAACGCGGTCAGGGCGAACATCACCATGGGCAGCGTGTAGACGGGCAGCAGGTGGAAGTCGACACTCTGGCCGGGCCAATCGACCCACGCGGTCAGCAGCCCGTGGCACAGCCAGAATCCGGCCGCGATGTACACCATGCCCGAGAGGATCATCTTGCGGATGTGGCGACACACGTGGTGGCCGATCTCGTGGGCGAAGATGACCTCAATTTCCTCGGGCGTGAAGTCGGCCAGCAGGGTATCGCCCAGCAGCACGCGGCGCGTGCGTCCGAGGCCGGCCAGCATGGCGTTGGCCTTGACGGTCTCTTCGCTGAGCACGATCCGGTAGACCCCTTCGATCGACAGACCCGTTCCCCCGGCCAGACGATTCAGGCGCTGGGAAAGCTCCGGCATGTCGAGTTTCTCGATCTTGTGGAACAGCGGCATGATGAGCACCGGCGTCAATTGCCCGAGCACAACACTGACGACGAAGAAACCGCCGGCCGCGACGATCCACCACCATGGCCCGGTAAGCCAGATGATCCAATACAGTCCCAGAAAAATCACCGCCGAGAAGGCCACCGCCAGCGTGCAACGCTTCGTGTACCGCCACAACCATCCGCGAAACGTCTGCTTGCTCAAGCCGAAACGATGTTCGAGGAAGTGGCCCGAGTAGAGCGACAGCGGGAAGGAGACGGCGACGTGCAGGAGGATCGTGATCAGCAACAGGGCGACGAGGCGCAACGACTCGAAGTCGGCCAGGATCGACCATCGCGCGAGCCCGTCATCCAACGGCCGGGCCACGACCAGAGCCATGAGGGCGAGGAAGACAAGGTCGATCCCCTTGTCGGCCAAATCGCAGATCAATCCCAGCCGGCCGTATTGCTTGGCCTCGGTCAATTGCTCCCGGTCGAGCCCGGCGGAGGTGTGGTCCGGTGGTGCCGCTGGCTCTTCTTCGGACAAGATGTTCTCCCACGGGAGGTTCGCCTCCCGGCAGAGCCGGGGGCTGAAGGGGGCAACTTCGCGTCCGGTCTACTCCGCGATCATTTCCTTGCGAACCGTTTCCAGATCGACGCCCAGCACGTCCTTGGCCAGACCGGCAAGCACCTCGAGGTCGGCCTGGATGTGGACCGTCCGGTGGCGATGAGTGAGCGATTCGCCGCCGGCCAGGGCCTTGGCGGGTGAGAGCGACTCGACTTCGTAAAACGCACCCAGCCCCTTGGCGCCCGGCGCCGGCGGACCGTCGTTGTAGCTGTTGGCCACGTCGCCCGTGTAGGGCTCGGCCTGCGGCACTTCCCACATGTTGTTCATGTAGTCACACTTGGTGGGATCCTTGGGCATGGTGAAGTGGACCAGGGTCAGCACGCCGTTCTGAAAATCGATCGACCCCATCACGTCGCGGGCGCGGCGCTGCGAGGTGCCGATCTTCGAGCGGTAGTTGCTGTCGCCGCTGAAGAGGATGGCCTCGGGTAGGATCTTCAGCCGCTCGGGCGGAACCTCGCCGAAGTAGTCGGACTTGACCACGGGGCCCAAGGTGCTCTCGTCGCCCGGTTTGTAGGGCACGACGACCACCGTCTGTGGGCCGGCGGTGAGCATCGAGAGGATCCAGATCGACACGAGCCCCTTCTTCTGGGTCATCGGGGCGCCCTGGTTGTTGATCGTGTTGACCGTTTCGTAGGCGACCATCTTCACGTCGTCGCCGCTGATCACGGCGGCCGCCTTCTTGCCGAACGCCGTTTCGAGATCCTTCTCGTTAAGCAGGCGAACCTCGCGGGTGGCTTTCAAGCGGAACCGGCTGGACGACGTGTTCAGCAATCGCATCGGCCGGGTCATGCGGTAGAAGGGGTCGCTGTCGCCGGAGATCAGCTCGAAGGCGCCTTCGTTGAGGGCCGGCGGGGTGAACCAGTTGTCCAGGGTTTGCTCGGCGCCCGGATCGAACCAGAGGCTGAACTGCCCTCCCTCGGGCGAGAGCCACATGCGGTCCTCGCCGCCGTAGTTGGAGAACCGCTCGTCGGGTGTACCCGCCTCGATGAACTCTTTGTTGATGAACCCGAAGCTGAGCCCGTCCAGCCCGTCGCAACTCGAGGTCATCACGCGGCCCTGCAACTCGGGACAGATGGCCACCCGGGCGCCTTGCTCGTTGGTCAGTTCGACCAGCTTGGTATGTTTGGCCAGAAATTCCCGTGCTTCACCGTACGACATTGGATCGCCTTTCGCTTTCTGCTGGCCGTTTGCATCCGCCGTTGCCGTGAGCACCGCCACGACAACTAGCCCACACCGCCAAGCGCCTGAAACCAAACTCCGAAAAATCGACATCCCAAGACCCTCCTCGCCGTCGAGTTTCACCCGGGGATACGTCCCATCCGCTCGACGTCAGAATACCATCTCCCGGGGGTCCCGTGCCAGGGGGGCGGGGGTTTTTGGGCGACGATTGCCCTTCTCTCATCCCCCGCTCTTGCCGGGGGTGATTGCTGCCGCCGGGCCGCCTCGACCAGCCGGGAGCGATGCTCGGCGATGTACTCGGGGGGTCCGCCTACCTGAGCGACCGCCTCGACCGCTTTCGCGGTGGGGACCATCTCGATGGCGTCCCAGGGGCAGACGGTCAGTGTGTACGGCTCCGATTTCTTGCCCGGCAGGCGTATACACAGCTTGCAGCCGATACACCGGTCCCAGTCGATTTCGCACCACGATTGCAGGCCCGGATGTTGCTCATCGGAGTGGATCGTCGCGATGCAATCGACCGGACACACCTCGACGCACGCCTGGCAGCCGGTGCAATTGTCGGCGTCGATCACCGCCAGCTCTTTGGGGATCTTTTTTCGGGGCCGAAGCGATGTCTGGGACATGGGCTGTTCTTACACGTTCTCCGGAATGATCCACGGGTCGCGGCCGGCCCGTTTCCATAGGGCCATGGCCTGGGGGTTGTCGATGTACTGCTCGGTCTTCGGATCGATCCCGAGCTTCTGACCGCCGCTGCGGTAACTGTCGTTGGCGTAGTGGACCAACAGGGCACTGCGCTGGCCGTGCTCGACGTCGGCGTTGGGCAACTGCCGGCTGCGGATACACTGGCAGAAGTTCTCCTTATGCACGTCGTCGGGAAAACGGCCGTACATTTCGGCCTTGACCACCGGTTTGCGGTCCTTGGGCCGGGTGAATACCTGCCAGCCACCGCCGTGCCGGCCCATGAACATCACCCCCTCGGTGCCGAAGATCTCGATCCGCGTCGAATTCTGCGGCCAGTGGGGATACATGTCGGCCATGCGGATCCCGCCGTCGGTCTTCAGCATGTAATTGCCGTAGAGCGTCAACTCGAAGGTCATCACCATCCGGTCGAAATCGTAAACGGCCACCTGGGTGTCGGGCACGTCGCGGATACCCTCGCTGGCAAACGAGCCGCCCGTGCAGTAGACGCTCCCCGGATACTCGACGCCGCAAAGCCATCGGGCCAGATCCAATTGATGCACGCCGTCGTTGGCGATGTCGCCGCCCGAGTAACGCCACCAGGCGTGCCAGTGATGGTGCAACTCGGGGCTGTACTTCGACTCGGGGGCTGGGCCGTTCCACATGTCCCAATCGAGGTCGGCCGGCGGATCGGTGTAGCGGATCGCGGAGAAGTTGCCGTAATTGCCTTTCTGATTGTAGACGCGGCAGAGGTGAATCTTGCCCAGCTTGCCTTCGGTGATGTACTTCTTGGCGGCCAGATTGTACGGGGCGCTGCGGTTCTGGGTGCCGACTTGCACGATCCGCTCGTATTTCCGCGCGGCCTCGACCATCTTGCGGCCTTCCCAGCAGTTCTGGCTGGGCGGCTTCTCCACGTAAACGTCCTTACCCGCCTGGCAACCCCAGATCGCCGCCAGCGAGTGCCAGTGGTCGGGCGTGGCCACGACGATGGCGTCGACCGAGTCGTCGTCCAGCGCTTTGCGGAAGTCTTGCACGTACTTCGGCTGGTTGCCCTGCTGCTGGCCGAATTGCGCGGCCCGCGAGTTGCCGGTGGTTGTGCTGACGTCGCAGACGTACGTGATCCGGCAATCGTCTCGGGCCATGAACCCCTGGGCCAGCGAGTTCCCCCGCCCGCGCACACCGACGCTTGCCAGACGGATCGTCTCATTGGCCGGCGCGGCGCGAACCGATCGGGCGTCGGCCAGGATGGTTACCGCGGCGGCCGCACCCAGGGCCGTTTTCTTTGAGCGATCGAGAAATTCCCGGCGGTTCAGTCGGTGCATGGCGTGGACCTCGGTGAAGTGGCGGCGGAAAGCCCGTCTGGAATGTTCCATCATTATGCGGCGGGCGGTCCGACGATGTCAACAAGACTACTTCTTTCCCAGCCGTCGCTGCTGCTGGAAGAAGTGGGTGAGGATCTGCCCGCAGGGCTCGGCCAGCACGCCGGAGACGATCAGGCAGCGGTGATTCAACCGCTCGTCGTCGAGCAATCGGTACAGCGTGTGGACCGCCCCGGCCTTGGGGTCGGTCGCTCCGTAGACGACCGTGGGAATGCGTGCCTGGAGAATCGCCCCGGCACACATGGGGCAGGGCTCCAGGGTGACGTACAGGGTACACCCGTCCAGTCGCCAGGAGCCCCGGGCTTCGGCCGCCTGGGTAATGGCGATCATTTCGGCGTGGGCGGTGGGGTCGTGAAGTTGCTCGCGCTGGTTGTAGGCCGCGGCGATCAGGCGGTTCTCGTGGACGATCACCGCCCCGACCGGTACCTCCTCCTCGGCCATTGCCCGCTGGGCCTCTTGCAGGGCCCGTTTCATGTAGGTTTCGTGCATGATTCCGTGGGGAAGAGATTTCGGAATGAAACGTACATGCAGTCTACGGGATTGACCGCCGGGACTCAACCGCGGCGGGCCGTTGAGGGTGCCGGTCGCAACGGTCCGATTGTAGGGGCGGCACGCGCGATTTGCTTTTGGCCGATTTCGACCTATGTTTTGTAATGGAGGGCTAGGCCTGAGTTCGGATCGGAAGCAAGCCGGCTCTTTGCAGGAGAACTCTCGTCGAAGGCACTCTTTTCCGCTGTTTCTCATCTCTGGTGGAGGTCGTTCCAATGAAGCATCTAGTACGTACCGCGGGCATCGGGCCGTTTCTCGGATTCTTGGCGTTGGTCTGCCTGGTCGCGGCAACAACCGGGGCATTTGCCCAGGATAATTCGACGGTGGTCCGCGTGGAAGAAGATTGGGAACTGGTCGTCGACATTCCGGAGCCCGACAAGGAAGCGCCCCAGGTGACGTGCCTTATCTCGCCGGTCGGAAACGCGGACTCGGTCTATGCCTTGGTCACGGTAAATCACCAGACGATGCCCGAATATACCGCGGGTGGGCTCCAATTGCAGATTTGGAGTGGCTCGGAGCCGCTGACCGAGAAGAGTATTCACAGCCAAGCGCTCATGCATACTCAGGGTGAGACGGTTGCCTGGACACAAGCCATGGAGATCAACGGCAATTCCGGAACGTTGGAATTCGAGGTTCTCGGCGGTGCTTCCACCACATGGGGCGAATTCGGCGCCCAGGACAACCTCAAGATTAGCTTGGCCACGCCGTTGCAGAACCTCAACGAGTACGATCCGCAGGTTTCCGCAACCAACTCGGGCATCGGATACGCGGGCAATCTTACCCGGTCGTTGACCCTCAAACGGGTCCGCGTGTACACGGCCGACGGCGAGATGGTCGAGTCCACCACGCCGGTGGTGGTCTATCCGTCTGAGACTCCCTAAGCCACCCGGAAGTAACGAGCGTCGTGCAAGTTTCCAGTATGGGAGATTCACTCATGTCATTTCGCAATACTCGCCGGCCCCGATCCGGTAGCCCCCGGT
>JABMRP010000061.1 GCA_013202535.1 Planctomycetota bacterium | reverse complement strand
CGACAGCAACCGCACGGGCCACCTGATCATCAGCGCCGGCACGGTGACGGTCGTCGACACGAACCGGCGGATCGTCCTTGGTTGGGGCGCCAACACGAACACCGTCGGCATCGTCGACTTCTTTGGCGGCGAGATCACTTCCAACGGCGGTCTGTTTGTCGGCGGCGACGATCCCAACGCAAACCGCGCCAACACCCAGGGCACCTTCACCATGGGCGCCCTCGGCGATCCGCTTACCGCTCAAACGCTCAACACGCGGACGTCCAACTTGGAAGTCGGCCGCGGCGGCACGGGTACCTTCACGCAAAACAGCGGCACGGTGACTATCGAGACAAACAACCTCATCCTCGGCCAGGGCGCCGCTTCCGACGGCACCTACACCATGGGCGGCGGCAAGCTGGAAGCAGTCCTCGGGCAGATCCGCGTCGGCAATACGGGCAAGGGCACGTTCCAGCAGAACGCCGGCGACGTGATCGTCAAGACGACGCTCGACTTGGGTAACGTCAACAACGCCAATAGCGACGGCACCTACAACATGGCCGGCGGCACATTGACCACCGGCGACAATATCTTCGTCGGCAACGAACAGAAGGGTACGTTCACCGTGACCGGCGGTACGATTGACGTCGGCAACCGGCTGCTGATCGGCCGGAACGCCACGGGCGTCGGCACGATGACGATCGACGGCACTTCGACCGTGGTCAATCTCCTCGGCAGTCCCGCCAGCGGCGACCGCTTCTCGGTGGTCGGCAACAACGGCAAAGGCACCTTGAACCTGCTCCGCGGCACGCTCAACGCCCAGAAGGGGTTGCGGCTGGCGCAAACGGTCAATGCCGTCGGTGCCAACGCGGCCGAAATGGTCATCGGCACCCTCGGTGGCAACGACGCTGATACCGTGCTCAATGTTTCCGGCGGCAATTTCGAGGCCGCCCAAAACGGCCAGGGCACCGTCACCGTGAATAGTGGCACCTTCAATCAACTGACCAACAACTTGGTCGTTGGCCAAAACGCTTCGTCGGTGGCAATGTTCACCATCAACGGCGGGCTGTTGAAAACGCTTGACAGTTCCGGCGATGCCGGGCATCTGCGCATTGGCAACAACGGCCCTGGCACTTTCGTGCAAACCGGCGGAACCGTCGACGTGATCACCCAAGTCGAACTGGGTACCAACGACGTCGCCGGTGCCGAGGGGACCTACACGCTGGCCGGCGGCACGTTGGTCATCGGCACGGGAATGCGCGTGGGCCGCCAACGAAAAGGCACGTTCAACTTCGAGGACGGTACGCTCCAGTGGAAGAGTGGCTCGCTCTACATTGGCGGGCACGAATCCACCGCCCCCAACGCCGACGGAACCTTCAACCTCGGCGCTACCGGACTGGCCCCGACGATGAGTATCCGGCAACTTGAAGTCGGCCGACACGGCCTGGGCGTGTTTAATCAGACCAGCGGCGACGTGACCGTCACCAACGCCAATCTGGTCGTCAGCCAATATGCCACCAGCAACGGCACGTATAACCTGACCGACGGCACCGTCAACACGGTTCCCGGCGGAAATAACGGCGATCTCAATTTCAACGAGGGCACGGGCGCGTTCAACCAGGACGGCGGAACAGTCAGCATCGGCCGCGATATCAACTTCTCCAACGGATCCGGCACCTCCACCTATAACCTCACCGGTGGGACGCTCAACGTCGCCCGGGATATCAAGAGCCGATCCGGCACCAGCACGCTGATCGTTGACGGCGGCACGCTCAACGTCGGCACGGGCAACATCAACGTAACTACCTTCCATCTCAGCCCCACGACCAACGCCACCTACACGCATTCCCAAGGAACGCTGGCCGCAACCAATCTCTTGTTAGGCGACGCGGCCAAAGGCACCTTCACGCAGGACGGTGGCACGGTCAACGTCGGCGCCGATCTGGTCTTCGGCCCCAACCTCAACAAGGGCGGCACCTATAACCTCAACGCCGGAACGCTGAACGTCGCCGGCGACATCCGCGAACGCCACAAGGACGTCGATACAGCCCAGTTCCATCTCGACGGCGGGACGCTCAACGTGACCGGCGACATTATCACCCAGCGGTTCGCTCTGGGGCAAGCCGCCGG
>JABMRP010000594.1 GCA_013202535.1 Planctomycetota bacterium | reverse complement strand
ATGTTCAAGCCCTTGAAGAATCATGTCGTCCAACCAATATCGAAAGCGATTCTGTACGTCAACCGAATCTTCGGCATAGGTGAATTCAAATGGCTCGTCGACGAGAGGTGTCAGATCGCCGACGACGAGGATGTCGTTATCCTCCGTTCGTTTCTTCGTATAGAACATTGCGGAGCACCCAAGAACACCAGTAGCTTCGTGCCCAATGCCGTGGAATGAGAAGAGTATTTCGGCTCGCTCCTCGGTTTGTGCAACGAGGGCCACCCACGCCTGATAAAGGGAAAGATTCGCGTAATAGTTCAGTTTCTTGGCCGTGCCGATGACTTGATAGTAGTTGTACTTGGCCTTATCGGTGTCTCGTTCACCGTGATCCATGTACGAATGAAAGTTAGTTCCTTCATCGAGAAGAGCAGCCTTGATTTGCTCGGCAACTTCTTCGAGGCGCTGTCGTGTCAACACTTGAAGTGAATCCGCAGTTCTCAACGCGCGATCTACCGATTCGGTGTGCGCCTCGCGACGTCTTGCGAATTTGGCCTTAACGGCAGCCAGAATTCCCTCAAGTTTAGCAGCTTCGTGAATCACTTGCTGGCTGAGGCTCAGTGCCTCGCGGATGGCCTTTCGTTGGAGCCTGCCAAAGAAGTCAACAAGCGGTCTAAGAGCACCTGCATCGGCGCAGCGCAAGGCCGCTATGTACGAATCTCGATCCTTGCGTGTTATGACAGGGGGTAGCCAGTCAGCCTTCAACAGTACAAGCGTTGCAAGGCATCGTGCGACACGACCATTTCCATCCGTAAACGGATGAATTAGGGTGAACCGATGATGTAGCCAAGAGGCCTCAATATCTGGTGGGACGCCAAGATCCGTGTGCGTCTTGTGCAGGGCGAGGAGGTTGTCGATTTCCTGTGAGACATGCTCTGGTGGACAATACTCGAATGCCGTGCCATCGGGATGCTCGACGTTGTTTTTCAGTCTTTTCCATTCCCCCTTCGGTAATTCCCTCGTGACCAAGTTCCCAAGCGTATCGCGGCCGGTATAAGTGAGTTGGTGCTCGGTAAGTACTTGGTGAAGTTCTTTGATGTACGAAGTTCCCAACTCACGGCTACCTGAAACGAATTGGTAGAGCCCCATGATTGCGTGATGCTGATCGTGAATTTTCGCAAGCACATTCTCAGGCGAATCATCGGTGTCGCCATGCGAAATCAATGAGGCATCCAATCCCTTTTCAATAAGCGCCAGCGTGGCGCCTTCGCTCAGCGTGTATAGGCCTTCCAGAACGCCGGTCTCGATCGCCCACTGACGTCGAAGCTTGCCCAAGAACTCTTTGTAAAGATCCTGTTCGCGCAATTCACCGGCCTGTTCATGCCACACTTGAACAAGGGCTGTCATTTGGGGCGTCTTCAGCGACTCTTCCCAATCGTCAGGAAGATCGGTGATCGGCGACCATTCACGTGCCGTGGATCTGGCGTAGAGTTCTTCTCGAAGCCGTTGAACAGCTTGCGGCACACGCCCACGGATTCGCTCAACACGATTGATCAAATCAAGAAGGGTGGCATGATCCGCTTTAGCAACCTCGATGTCAAGGCCCTTGACTGCGTATGGGGCTGCGCCCGGCGAACGCGAATGCGATAATGACTCATGTCCCCAGAGTTGGTGGCCGCCCTCTGCGTCAGGATCGTGGGTCGCGATGAAGTCTGCCTCGGCGATTTGGCTATCAGAGACGGATTCTGGTTTCTGCATTGTCACTTCCCCCCAAGTATTCAAGAAGCCGACGGATCAATCAACTCGTGTTTCTCGATGAAACGCAAGTTGTTCGCCGGGGCACATTCCTACCCCAACACTTCTCCCTCCCGATAGCGATGATCGTAGCACACAAGCTACGGGGGTGCAACGGCTTGCGGGACCTCCGGCATTGGCCTTGTACCAGTGCTTTTGCCCGTTGTGGGTGATAGTATTCATTAGCGATGCCTTCGGCCTAAGAACCCGCATGGCAGCGACCCCGTTCAGGGGTCTTGGATTTGGGGGCTGCCGGTCGCCCGCGACCGGGCTAACACGAACGGCGCCGTACCACGTCATCGTCGAACCCTATTGCCGCGCAACGGGCGGCTACTTGCCTCCGAACAGCAGAGAACCGATCCCCATTCCAATCACGGCGCCTCCACCGCCGCCGATGACGCCGGTGGCCATGTTCAGAGACGTCATCACGGTAACCCCAATGATCGCGCCGGTTAGCGAGGACGGAAGAGACGGCCTCGCTGACGCTTCGGGTTACGAAATCGACAGGCCGCGGGGCCGGCGGGGGTGACGTGAAAGTAGGGACTCCTCGCACTGGGAGTGAGGAAGACCCGCGCCGAGCGCGTCGGCACAAGGGCCGCCAACTCAAAAATGGCCGACTCCGCCCGGAGCCACGGACGGCCCGTGGGGCGAGTATGCGGGCAGGTGTCCTGGAGAGGGTCCCGGCGAGTATCCTGGCCCGGGACCACCCGAGTCGTACAGCGCGGCGCGCGGTCCGCCGTGGCCTTGCTGGGCATACGGGGTCGGATACATGTGCGGATACCGGTTCCACGAGCCGTACGGGTTGGACCACGACTGGAAGGGCGAGGTCCACGGTCCCCGCGAATTACCCCAAGGACCGTAGGGCGTGGCTCCCGCACGGAAGGGAAACTGCCATTCGCCGTACGGCCGGATCGAGCGGCCGCGTCCCCAGGTCTCGACGACGTGCAGACGATCGGCACTGCCGTCGGCGCCGCGAAGGCTGCTGCGCGTGTGCCGATAGCCGCTCTTCTCATAGGTCGGATCGACCCGGACGTAGACCGGTTCGACGGGGACGAACTGCCGCACCTGCTCGCCCGTTTCGGGGTCGTGGCTGAACGTCGCCTTATGAAAGGCCCAAGCGGCAGCCGAAGCCGTCGCCGGCGCGCCGACCGCCAGAATCAATACCAACAGGGTCAAATGACATCTCATGGGAGTCTACCTTCGTTGCTCGTCACAGGTCAGCATCAAATCATCGCGGCCGATCCACCATCAACTGCCCTCGCTCCGGATCCCACCGATAGCTTTCGCCGTCGGGGAGATCGGGCAGGTTGATGAGGTTGTCTTCGATGATCTTCTTCATAAATTCCTCGTGCGTCTTGGGCAGCCCGTGCTGCACCTCGTACAACTGCATCGACTTCGTCATCTTCATGAACTCGACGCGCTGGCGGATGGAGAAGTACTGTTCGACGGGCGTGGCGATGGGCGCGGCCAGGATTCCGCCGTCGTAGTCTCGTCCTCGCTTGCCGACGCCCGGCTCGGCTTCCACCGCAACCGTATTCCCGCCCGGTGGCGGTGGTGGCGGCGGGCTAACGGCCGGATTCTTCTTT
>JABMRP010000593.1 GCA_013202535.1 Planctomycetota bacterium | reverse complement strand
GCCGAAGCGCTGGCCGCCGACGAGCGGATCGGCAAGCTCGTCAACGTACCCGACCCGTGGCCCATCGAACCGGTCGTGGCGGTGGCCAAGGATGTGAAATCCAGCGTTACGATGCGGTATCCGATTTCCCTGACCGACGCTGCCGGGCGTTTTCCGACCGAGTTGTACGCCACGATCGACTCGCAGGGCCAACATATCGTCGGAAGTGACCGCTTGGGGCGACAAACATGGGATCTCGACCTGGGCACGCGAAAACACCAGTGGAGCACGAGCAGCGTGGTGTACAGCTACTCTCGCGGCTGGATCAACGGCAATCTGTTGATCGCCTGGGTGGGCAATCGCATCTGTGCCATCGAGAGTTCGTCCAGCGAGGCAAAGCTCCTCTGGACGCGCGAACTGATCACCTCGCCGCCCCCGTACCCCGGCTTCGGCATGATGCTGCCGGCGCGGATGCGGAGGGTCCGGCAAGGCGACGGATTCCCGGGCAAGGAGCCCTCGCCGCTGGCGGCCACGCCCCAGACGATCTGCTTTCAACAGGACCGCAAGCTGACGGCCGTCGACCCGGTCTCCGGCCAATTGCTCTGGACCCGCGACGACTTGGACGCCGAGAGCGATCTGTTTGGCGACCGGTATCGCCTTTTTGTCACCTCCCCCGCCGCCGGCGAAGAACCCGAAGCCGTGGTGCTGAGCATGTTGGACGGCCGCGAGTTGGGCCGGCGCAAGGTACCCAAGTTGAGCCGCCGGGTCGCGACCGTCGGCGGATACGTCGTGACCTGGGAATCCGACGCCCAGCAAACCCGCGCCGCCATGGTCGATCCGTGGAATAATCAAACCGTCTGGGAACACGCGTTTGAGCCCACGGCCAAAGCGTGGCTGACCGGCGGCGACGAACTGGCCGTGCTGGATCCCAAGGGCCGGCTGATCATCCTCGCGTTGGCCGACGGCAGCCCCATCCTGCAAACGGATCTCGATCTCGGTCCGCTAGAGGAACAAGAGAGACGAAAGAAGCTAAAGGAACTAGAAGAGCAAGAGGGACTAGAGGAGCAAGAGAGGCTAAAGAAACAAAAGGAAATAGAAGATCAAAAGGGACTAGATGGCCTAGAGAAGCTGGTCGTGCTGCGGCAGGCCGACCGATACCTCGTGCTGGCGTGCGTGCCGAAACCGGCGGGTGTGATGGCCATGACGCAAAATCTACCCAACAACGTCGCCGTCCATGGGGCGATGTACGGAATCCGTCGGGCCGACGGCAAGATGCTCTGGAAGGCCGACGTGGAGAACCAAACGGTCAACCTCGGCCAGCCCGCCGATCTCCCCCTGATCGTGTTGCTCAACTACGTCTACGAGAGGAAGGGAACGAGCACGAAGAGGTTCCACAAGGTGTGTTGCATCGACACGCGCACCGGGCGTCTCGAATACGACGCCCAGATCGAAGGCCACAGCACGAGCATCTGCCGGATCGACGCCAAGCCGGCCGAGTCGCAAATCGTCATCCAAACCTACAGACAGACGATCAACGTCGCCTTCGGCCCGAAAGCCGCCCAGCGAATGAAGGTGGCCAAGGAAGCAGCGGCAAAGGCCGAGGCCGAAAAGCAGGAAGCCGCGAAGAAAGAAGCGGAAGCCAAAGCTGAGGCGCCAAAGGAGGAAGCGGAGGTCAAGGTCGCAACGGTGAAGAAGGAAGTGAAACCTGAGACGGCCGAAAAACCGGCCCCGAAGTGATTGCGACCTCAAGGTTGGGGGTTGCGTCCCGGGTCCGGAATTGATCGCCCGAGCGTAAGCGGGGTGGTTAACAACTCGTTACCGCTTGGTGATCTCCAGCAGAGGGACAGGCTCATGGTGCGAAACGCTCGTCGCGGCTTTTCCGTCCTACGCGGTTATTTCACCT
Organism: Planctomycetota bacterium; assembly: GCA_013202535.1. Classification (GTDB taxonomy): domain Bacteria; phylum Planctomycetota; class Planctomycetia; order Pirellulales; family Thermoguttaceae; genus JABMRP01. The sequence goes on along the minus strand of JABMRP010000593.1, from coordinate 625 downwards.
TCATACATCCGGATTCCCGCAGCCAACCTTCCGAGGCGTCGGACAACCGGACGCGAACCCACCCCGCACGGGTCTCTATCCACGCGAACTCGGTGGCCTTGTGCAGTGGTTGCTTGAAGGCCGGATCGTAGGCGTAGCCAGGGCCAAGTCGCGCGACGGTGTCCTCGATGACGACGCCCTCGGCAGGTCGGAGACTCGATTGAGCCAACGATACCAACGGCACGATGACCGCCGCGAGCAACACGACCCAAACGGCACGCCGGACTCGCCATCCAGCCAGTTGTGCCGTCAGCAGTACTGCCCATGCCGCCAAATACGCAAGCACACAAGATCCGATTCTCAACAACGGCGTCCACGTGCAATACCGGGTCCACGCCGCCGCCAACTTTCCGATAGGAGCGGCGGATGGAGGAAAAGCGTCGGCACGGTTGGCGCGCAGAAACTCGATACTCTCGCGCAATTGGCCGTCGAAGGGCGCGCGACGTTCCGCGGCCCGGTAATTGGCGAGTGCCCGGCCGTTCTCGCCGGCAAAGAACCAACTGTTTCCGGCATTCAGGAATCGCTCGACAGACTCAAACCTAAGTGCCGCCTCGACAAAGAGCTGCTGCGCTTCATCAGGTTTCTC
>JABMRP010000592.1 GCA_013202535.1 Planctomycetota bacterium | reverse complement strand
GGTGCGTCGATCAACACCATGACGCTCGGCGGCATGGCCATCGCCATCGGCGCGCTGGTGGACGACGCGATCGTGGACGTGGAAAACGTCTTCCGGCGGCTGCGGGAAAACGCTCAACTTCCGCCCGATCAGCGCCGCAACCCGCTGGTGGTGGTCTATCACGGGAGCGTGGAGATTCGCAATTCCATCGTCTTCGCCACGATCATCGTGATCCTGGTTTTCACGCCGCTATTCTTCCTCACCGGGGTCGAAGGCCGGTTGCTGCAACCGTTGGCGGTGGCCTACGTCGTGGCGCTTTTGGCCTCGCTGGCGGTCGCGGTTACCATTACGCCGGCGTTGTGTTTGATTCTGTTACCCGGCAGCAAGGCCGTCCATCGCGAGCGAGAGTCGTTCATGATGCGGTTGTCGAAGTGGATCTACCGCCCGGTGCTGGACCGTATCGTGGATCATCCTCATCTGGTGGGCCTTGCCGCGGCGGGGCTGTTCGTGGCCGCCCTATGTTCCGTCCCGCTGATGGGCCGTAGTTTTCTGCCGGAATTCAACGAGGGTTCCCTGACACTGGGGGCCAACACGTTGCCCGGCACGTCGTTGGAAGAGTCCAATCGCCTCGGCCGACAGATCGAGGGCCTTCTGCTCGCCCACCCCGAAGTTGTCCGCGTGGGCCGAAAGACGGGTCGGGCGGAACTGTCGGAACACGCCTTGGGAGTCGAGGCGGCGGAAATTGAAGTCTCTCTCGATATGAACAAACCGCTCGAAGAAGGTCTTCCTCGGCGGAGCAAAGAAGAACTGCTGGCCGCGTTGCGAAAAGATTTCAGCGGCATTGGCGGGATGAATGTCGAGATCGGACAACCCATCTCACACCGAATCGATCACATGCTCTCGGGTACTCGGGCGGCGATTGCCATTAAGATTTTCGCCCCGGAAAGCGATCCAACCAGTCTGCCACGGTTGCGGCAGTTGGCCCAATTGATCGAGAAAGAGGTCCAAGACATTCCCGGCGTGGTCGACCTCACGGTCGAGCAACAGGTAGACGTTCCGATCCTGCGCGTTACGTTCAATCGGCAAGCCATCAATCGCCACGGGCTGCGGATCCGCCAGGTCAGCCATGAAATCGAACGAGCCTTTGCCGGGGAGACGGTCTCCCAAGTTCTCGAAGGACGAAATGCCTTCGACATGGTCGTGCGAGTAAGCGAGCAAGGCAAGTTCAACGAGGCCGACATCCAGCGCCTGCCCATCTCCACGGCGAGCGGGGCCAAAGTACACTTGGGGGCGCTGGCCAAGATCCAGCGCGACGGCGGCCCCAACACCATCAGCCGAGAAAATGTCCAACGCAAGATCGTGGTCAGTTGCAATGTGGCCGAGCGCGACGTCGGTTCGGTCGTGGCCGACATCCGGCAGCGAGTCGATGAAGGCGTGCCCCTGGGGCAAGGCCAGTACGCTGGTTACTACGTTCAATATGGCGGGCAGTTTGAAAGCGCCCAATCGGCCTCACGGCTACTGCTGATCCTGGGGATCGGCGTGATCGTCGGTATCTGGTTGCTGCTGGAGATGGCGTTCCGCTGCGTGGGCGACGCGATGCTGGTCATGCTCAATCTGCCGCTGGCCCTGATCGGCGGAGCGGTGGGAGTTTTCGTCTCCGGGGGCGTCCTGTCGATCGCCTCGCTGGTCGGGTTCATTACCCTGCTGGGAATCGCCACGCGTAACGGCATCATCATCGTCTCGCACATCCGCTACTTGCAGCGTCATGAAGGGGTAACCGACTTCCGCGAGGCCGTGCGTCGCGGCTCGATCGAGCGGTTGGGTCCGGTGCTGATGACAGCCCTAACGACCGGGCTCGGGCTGGTTCCCTTGGCACTGAGCGGCGGTCAGCCCGGAAATGAAATTCAAACCCCCCTGGCGATCGTTGTCCTGTTCGGGCTGTTCAGTTCGACATGTCTGAACATGATCGTGGTCCCCGCACTGTTCCTGCGTTGGGCCGATGCCACTGGGCCGGACAGTTCGGACGCGGAGATGCAGCAGTTCGACGGTTAATGTTTGGTTCATCCGGGAATTTCCGGATGAACCTGATGTTTAGCCCCGGCACTTGTGCCCGGCGTTTCGAATCACGGTTGTTTCCCGGTTTCTCCCAACGCCGGGAACAAGTGCCGGGGCCGGACGCATCGAAATCTCTGCTCGCCACGAAGTTTGCTGGCCCCCGGCTTGCTTTCCTGCTACATTGACGTTACGCCGTATCGGGAGGGGAAAACCAAGGCAACGCGTCGAAGAAACAACGGTCGAAGAAACCCATTTGTCAACAGGAGGTACACGTATGAACCAGCGCAAGCGGAGAATCAGTCGCCGGGGATTCTTGCAGGGGACGGCCGCCGCGTCGACCGCCTTTGCGATCTTCCCGCGGAATGTACTCGGGCAAGGGGAAACGCCGCCCAGCGAAACGGTCGGCGGAGCGCTGATCGGTTGCGGCGGACGCGGGGGCGGCACCTTCGGCAATCTGAAATCGCTCAATGCCGTGCGCCTGGCTTCCTGCGACGTCAAGTTTCTCGATCGGGCCGACAACAAGGAAATCTACAGCGATTTCCGCCGCGTGTTGGACCGCAAGGACATCGACGTGGTGGCCATCGCCACGCCTCCCCATTGGCATGCGCTGATCTCCATCGCCGCCATGCAGGCCGGCAAGGACGTCGTCTGCGAGAAGCCCATGACCCGGTTCATCGCCGAAGGCCGCGCCGTGGCCG
>JABMRP010000591.1 GCA_013202535.1 Planctomycetota bacterium | reverse complement strand
TCACCGCGCCGCTGCCGCCGAAGGTCCTGCCCAAGAGCATCTACGGCACGAGCTTGTGGGTGCATCTGCTGAGCCATGGCGTATTGGCAATGCACGCACCCGAAGGTGTAAATGGATATCCACTGCAATGCGATAGCGTACGAAAGGTCTTCATGCTTCCTTTGTCCCTGCTTGAAGAACACGAGAGTCATCGGGCTTGATGCCGCAGTAACAATGTCCTCGTATTAGTCGTTGCCGGCGGTCAGCGATACGTGCTTGGTCTCACCGATCGTGATCTTCTCTTCCTTCACCGCTCCATTCGCAAACCGCACGCGCAGCGTGTAGTTGCCGGGCTCGCGGACGGCAAGATTGACCGTGTCCGGGCAGCGACAGCCGGTTAGAACTTGGGTGCCGACGGTGCGTCGTAGTGTTGTCTTTCCGTTGCCGTCAACCAACTGCACATCCGCTCCGAGCGTGCCACGCCCCTTGAGCGAAACCGACACGACGCATGTTTGCTGAAGCTTCCTCGCGTGGTAGGTCGGGTGCTCGGTCGGACGGCGTACTTCGGCGGCATCGCTGAGTACGAGCGTAACCTCGCCATCCATGTGCCCGAGCAGTAGGTCGTTCATGCCGTCGCCGTTTATATCCCCCGCGGACACCCCCCAGGCGCCTTTGTCGTGGGCCTCGCCGAAACAGGCGGGATCGTAGAGCGTGGGCTCCATGAACGAGCCGTAGCCGCGGTTGGTGTGGAACTGGTTTCGCTGGTTCTCGTCGCGCGAAATCGTGTAGAGGTCGGCATAGCCGTCCATGTTCAGGTCCTCGGCCAGCGTGGCGATCTGCCGGCTTGCGCACAGGCCGATTTCGTTTCCGTCGATGCTCACGTCACGGGCCTCACCGTCAACGTCGGCGACGATGGCCAAGGTGCTGTCGCCCGGGCTGACGATATCCATGGAATCCTGCTTCCAGACCGTCGCGAAGCAACCTGCGCCGGTCTTACCGGGCTTGTAATCGGGCGAACAACGGTAGTCGAACTGCAGGCTGTGTTTCAGTGGTGCGAACTTGCCCGTCTCGTCTTGCACAAGGATGAGTCCCCCTTCAACATGCGAGAGGAGAATGTCCGCATGGCCGTCGTCGTTGAGCTGAACGAACGACGAAACTTTCAGCGGCGCATCTTTCGCGAGATCCGGCAGTGTGGCTCTGGCGAAACGGTCTTCCCCCTTGAGCAGTAGCTGCGCATCGATCAAAAGGTCGCTACGTCCGTCGCCGTTGACGTCGGCCAACGCACAACTGGTTCCTGCGACGTTCTTCAGACCAAGCTCTTCCGTCGCGTCGGTAAACTTCAGCGGATCGCCCTGCAGATACGCGCGAATCCCGGATTTGCTACAGGCAAGTACGTCGAGATCGCCGTCGCCGTCGAGATCAAACATCGCAACGCCTCGGGCACCGGCCGGTAACGTGCCGATCGTGATGTGCCGATTCAGCCGAACGGTCGGGATGGCCGGGAAGAAGGCGGTGCCGGCCTTCGTGTCGGCCAGCATTTCAGCCAGCCGCGTCGAATCGCCATTGAACGTGCCGACCATCACGTCTTCACTGGCACACTGGTACGTCCAGTCCGACTGTTTGTCCATGTCGGCGATTCGCGCATGATGCCATTGCCGGTCGCCGCAATAGAGCAGGATTTCATCCTGCCCTCGCCCTCGCCGACCCTGCTTTCCAACGAAGGCGACAATCGTGCGGCCCTCGGCGGCAACGTCCCAGATATTCCAATCCTCATTGGAATCGTAAGGTGATTCGCCGCGATCGTCCCACGCCGGCACGTCGATCGTAATTTCCTTGCTCTTGAACTCGCCTCGACACACGGCGGTGACCTTGAGCTTGATCCGCCCCGACTCGACGTCGTAGTCCTCATCGGTCAGTTCGGCCGACACCACCTCGGCGGCGAGTACGACGTGGTAACGTTCGTATAGGTGAATCGGCTGAAGTGAAGGGTTGACCAGTGCCCGGGCCGCCGTTGCGGCCAGTAGCACGGCAAGCGTGGCGGTCAGAAATGTTGCAGCTTTCATGGTGTTCCTTTCTCAATTCTCTTCAAGGAAAAAGAGGACTGCCCATATCGGACTGTCCCATTTTTCGCGAGACTACATCGAAGTGTATTCCTTCTCCGGCGTAGGCGGGTCCACGGGTCGGCCTCGATCTATTTGTCCAGTGTACTCGCGAATGAGTTCTTCGGGGGCGTATCCAGACGTTACCAAAGACACTCGCAGACCTCCCACCACCAGGCTGGAAGTCGGCATTGCGTCCGACGGTCAGGTGTCGGCAGATGAACCCGCTACCGGACACGCTATACGGCCGCTCGTCATCGGGAAGGATGACGTCTGTATGCATGTCGGGAACCGTGTCCGCGGGGTTGCCTGTTGCCGCGTCGATCCAGGAAGCCGGGTCCGCGATATCGGGGCGAGGCTCACCCCGAACGGGAGCCGTCGCCGCATGGGCCCAAATCAACAGCCAAGCCTTGGGCCACTCTTCCTTCAGGAAATACTTGTCACCAACGAGATCAGGCCAGGCCTCCTTGTTGTCGTACTGGGAGTTATTCGCCGTCGGTTTCGCGGTGATTGCCTCGACATCCAGCGCGCTGGCATGCATGCCGAAACCGAGAACCGCGATAGCAACGATCAGAGCCTTCTTCATGTTTCCTTTCCAGTGCCTGAGATGTGATTGGTTCACACACAAAAGTGAACCGGCAATCGCTCGCCGCTTCTCTTTTGAAACGAATCACGACTAGGGCGTGGTGTACTTTTTCTCGGGTTGCAGGGGCGATGTCGGGTGCCCTCCTCCCATCTTCTCGATTTCCGCTTCGTAGCCGCGGACAAGATCCTTCGGATCGCGGCTAAGACAACCATCGCCGAACGAGATGTTTTCCCAGCCCTCGAAGGTCTCCATACTTGCCGTCACGAGTCCGCCGCGATGC
>JABMRP010000590.1 GCA_013202535.1 Planctomycetota bacterium | reverse complement strand
GGCCTACTCGTCTTCGACGAATTCGGGCTCGACCAGGTGGGGTATGACGCCGGCCTCGTGCCCTCGGCGGAGTAGTTCGGCGACGGCCAGGCGGCCGCGGGGGCCGAAGTCGAGTGTCCAATCGTTGACGTACATGCCGACGAATTGATCGCCCTTGGCGCGATCCAGGCCGCGGCCGAAGCTCAACGCGTAGTCCAGCGCCTCCTGGCGATGGTCCAGGGCGTATTGGATACTGGCCTTCAGGAGGCGGTTTACTTCGCCAATGGTCTCGGGGCCCAGGTTCTTGCGGATGGCGTTGGCTCCCAAGGGCAGCGGCAGGCCCGTCTCGTCGAACCACCACTGGCCCATGTCGACGATCAGCTCGAGGTCCTGGTCGCTGTACGTGAGTTGGCCTTCGTGGATGATCAGCCCGGCGCCGACCGGTTTGCCTTGATAATTGCCGGCGACGGTGACGTCGAGGATCTCGTCGAAGGGCACGACCACGTGGTCGAAATCGACGCCCAGACACATCCGCAGCGCCAGATACGCGGTGGTCAGCGTGCCGGGGATGGCGATCGTCCGGCCGCGAAGGTCCTCTACCGAACATTTCGAGGTGGCCACGACCATCGGTCCGTAACGGTCGCCCATGCTGGCGCCGCAGGGACACAGCATATAGTGTTTGGTCAGATGGGCGTAGGCGTGGAGGCTGACGGCCGTGAGTTCCAACTCGCCGGAAAACGCCCGGCGGTTGAGCGTCTCGATATCGACCAGCTCGTGCTCGAAGCGATAGCGGCCCGTGTCGATCTTGTCGCGGGCCAGGGCGTAGAACATGAAGGCGTCGTCGGGGTCGGGGCTATGGCCCACGCGGATCAATTGGCTCACGAGCGGATTCCCAGGGAGGTCGGACGGACAAGGGCATTTGTTCCATTGCACAAAAAAAGCCCCCGCTGTGCAAGGCGGGGGCCCTTTGGAATCTGTCCGATGGGGAACCTACATCTCCATCGAGAACCCACCGACGGGCGGTTCGACGATCATTTCGGTCTGAAGCGGCAGATGCGGGACGGGCAGCGCCGGCGAGATGGGCGTCTGCTGCTGGCCCTCGGTGCTGAGGTCGAGATCGTCGGTCGTTCTGGTGCTGCTGCCCAGTTGCAGGCAGACCTGCTGCCACGTCTCGCGTTCGATTTCCAGCACGCGCCGGGCTTCGTCGAGCTTCTGCTCGCTATGCTGGGTATGGGCGTCGACCAAGGTGCGGAAGAGGAACAGGTAGATCGAGGCCACCTTCTTCACCAGATCCGGGTCCTTGTCCTTGTCCAGGCCGCCGAGCAACTCGGTGACGACCCGTTGGGCGCGGATCAGCGCCTCGCTGCCCTTCTCGTCGTCTCCTTGCTGCCAGAGGTATCGCGTCTGTTCGATGGAACGCAGCGCGGCATCGATCAACATCACTTGCAGTCGTTGCGGCGTCGCGGTCATCACCTCCGTTTCCAAATACTGGTCTCGGGCCGAGCTGTCCATGGACGGCTCCTTCGTGGTTGCGGGTTGGGTCTTGGGTCACTACGCATGGGGAAATCGCGGGGGTGGGGGGTGGGGATCGGCCGCCGGAACACGGGCGGGTTTTCCGTGGCTGGCGGCCGGTTGTCACGAACGGCTAAGGGCCCGATCATCTGGAAGCCAGAGGCGTCATCGGCTGGATCGAGTCGATCGCCCACATACTGCTCTGCATCTTTCCGATGGCCAACTCCATTTGGTAGAATTGCAGATAAAGACGCTCGCGCTCCCTTTCCAGTTTGGCGTTCAGAAACTCGATCCGTTGCTCTTGGCGTTCGATCTTGTCCCGTAACGTGTTGAAGCGTTGGGTTAAGAGCGACTGGTCGGGGTTGGTCAGTTGCTCGGTCAGTTGGTTGAACTTCTCGGAGAAGCCGAGGTTCTCCTGGGTGAAGAAGGTTTTCACACCCAGCGGGTTCTCCGCAAACTGGCTCTTGAGTTTGGTCTCGTCGAGGGTCAGCGTTCCGGTATCGGTGAACGAGATGCCCAACTCGCCCAACGATTGAATCGATCCGGCCCCGGTAAACCGGCTGCTCAACAGATAGGAAAGTTCCGTATCCAACCTTAGCGCGGCGCCATCTCCGGCCAGTATCGCCCGCACGTCGTTCAGTTCGTCGTAGGCGGTCAATTCGTTCAGCCGGGTGCGAAACTTGTTGTAGTTGGTGACCATGACCCGAACGTTGGCAACCAGATCGGTGTCGGACTGGGCTACCGAGATGGTTACCGGCGAGGTGGACGATTGGTTGATCCGCAGCGAAAGGCCGGAAAGCACTTCGTCGAACGTGTTGGACGACGAAGCAATCAGCACGTTGGCCGACGACGTGCCGGCTTCGCCGAGCACCAGCAGGGCGTCGCGGGCACGGGCCGTTTCCTGCAACGAGAAACTCACACCCGAGACATCGAACACCAACCCGCCTGCCGATCCGGTTTGCTGGCTCTGCAACAGCAACCGGAACGGTTTGCTCGATCCGTCGACAAACGTCGAGGCATCGACACCGGCGTTCAGATCGTCGATCTTCTGCCGAAGGTCCACCAGCGAATCTGTGTCGTCGAGTTCGATCGTGTAGGTCGTCGATCCATCAAGGACCATGGTCGATGCCCCATCGACCTGCTGGTAGGTGACCTCCCCGAGCAAGTGCAAGTCGGCCGCGGTGGTGGAATTGACGTCGGTGACCTGCAACTTGCCGGAACCGCCGCCGGAGTCGATGATCCGAATCCCGTCGCCCGTCGCGTTGATCTCGGCGTGGATTTGCAGCGGCGAGCGATTGATCTCGCGGATCACGTCTCCGATCGTCGACAGTGAAGGGCTGGAAAGGTCCACTCGGGCCGTGCTTCCCAGGCTGTCCTGGATCGAAATCGTGCCCAGGGCCATGCCCGCCCCGCCGTTGAGATCTCGCAGAAGCGTGTTGTGCGAGATGACCTTCAGGTGCAGATCGCCGCTCTGGACCGACGTGGCGGCCTCATCCGTGGCGATCTGCAGCTTGTCGGCCGTGCCGCTGGAATCGCCGTTGGCAACGATGAAGTTGCCGGCGTATGCTCCCGAGGTGTCGAGCAGTTCGATGCCGTTGCGGGCGGTGTTGATCCGGGCGGTCACCGCGACACCGGCGGCGTTGATCGCCCCGATCACGTCGTCGAGCGTTTCGGCACCGGAGAGATCGATGGTGTCGGACGTGCCGCTACGATCGGTCAGTTCCAGGGTCCCCAGCGTTCCCAGCCCTCGGCCGCCGTTGAGGCTTCCCAGCAGAACGGTTTTCACCCCGCCGTGGATTCGGCGTCCGGTGATCACGCCGTCAACAGCCGAGCCGTCCAGCCCCAAGTCGCGCAGCGCACCCGGTTCGACGCCGTCGGCCAGCGTGAACGCGCCGGCACCTTCGGTGAAATCGGTCAGCACGAGTCGCTCGCCGTCCGGGGCGATATCCACGCGGAGCTTGTCGGGCGCTGCCGCGTTGATCGCCTCCATGATCTCGCCGAGGGTGACCTCTTGGTCCACTACGGAACTGCCCGGTATGATCGGCGAGAGGTCGACTTCACCCGTCGTGCCGTCGCGCAGTTGAAACGTGAAATCGGCAAACACGGGGCTGGTGAACACGCCGTTGCCGTCGTTGAGCAGGTCGAGTTCCAGGTCTTCGTAAAGCCCGAGCATATCGCGGCCGTCGGCCGTCGAGGCGGCGACGTCGATGCCGTCCAATCCCAAAGAAGCGGCCGTCGTGCCGCCGGATACTTCTTGAACCTTGAGATTGGAGATCGATTGGCCCGTGTGGTCGATCAGCCGGATGCCGTCTCCCGTGGCGACCGCCGAAAGGTTGAGACGAACGTCGCTGTTGATCGCTTCGAGCACGTCGTCCACCGTCTGCACGGTCGACAGATCGATCTCGGCCGTGGCTCCGCTGCGGTCGGTGATGCGAATCTGTCCGCGAACCACGCCGTTGCCTTCGTCGAACCGGCTCAAATCGGCGCCGCGCTCGACGTGATCGCCGAACCGGAACGACAGGGTGCCGCCACCGAGTGCCTCGGTATCGCTACGAAATCCCGAGGTGAGCAATTGCTGCGACTGGGCGGTTCGCAGGGGGGTGAACTGGTGAAGGCCGATGGGCGGATTGCCGGTAACCGTGGCCGAGAGCACCGCCTCGTTGCTGCTGCTGACGGCCCGCTGTTCGAATACATCGTCCTTGCCCAGGTTGTCGGTTATATAGCGTACGGATAGCAAATAGGCCGACAGCTCGGTCACGGCCAGTTGCTCGGCCTTGAGCGTTTCGGTCCGCTCGGCCAGCATATCGCGCGGCTTGGCGGCCAAGGCCATGAGCTGATCGACCGTATCGCCGATTGGCATGCCGGTAATCAGACCGATATTGGATTGGATGCGTCCCATGTGCGTACGCGCGCAATTCGAGGCTGGGGGTTATATCCCGTCGCATCGGATGAAGTCGGCCGAGAAAGGGCGAAAGGTTTAGCAATTCTTCCCAATCCGCGGGCCCCATCGGCGGTCGACGCCGGATTGGCGGGATCGCACGGATAAGACCGCCTATTGCTGCAGCAGGGCCAGAACATTCCGCGGGTTCTGGTTGGCAATGCTCAACACGGAGAGGCCGGATTGCACGAGAATCTGGGCCCGTGTGAGATTGGCGCTTTCGGCGGCGAAATCGGCGTCGCGGATCGAGCTCTCCGCCGCGGTCAGCGCCTCGAGCGTATCGGCCAACGCGCGGATGTTGGTCTCCAGAGTCGTTCGCTGGAAGGCACCGAGCCGCCCACGCAAGGTGGTGACCTGGGTAATCACTTCCTCGACGACGCGGGCCGCTGCGTTGGTGTCGTTTTCCAGGGATTTCGTTCCGCCGGAACGTAGCTCGTACAAACGCCCGGCCACACCGCCCAGCTTGGCCGTATTGACGCTCTGAATTCCCAGCCGGGCTTGCTGATTGGAAACAACGTCGGGTCCCAACTGGAATTGGGCACCGCCACCGGTAATCGTGAAACTCGTCGTCGTCCCGTCGGCCACGGTCTCAAGCACCGAGAAACTGAGATCCAGAACCGACGTATTGATTGTCGCCTGCAACCCTTTGCCGATTGCTTGGATGCCGTTGATGCGGGCGTTGATATCGGTTCCGTAATTGCGTTCCGTGGTGGCGTCGTTTTCGTCGGCCGTGACAAATGTGCCGCTCAGCGCCTTGACCGACACGAACATGTCCGATCCGTATTCGGTCGACTGGAGGTCCAAACCGCCGGTGCCCACGACGTCGCCGGCGTCGAAGTTGCCCTCGGCCGCCACGCCACCGGTCGTCGTGCCGCTGTAGGTGACCCCGCCGCTCAAGTAACCGACGTCCAGGGCATCCACGATGCCGCTGCCCCCGTTGACCACGGCCGTGGAGAACAAGGCCGCGGCAGCGGTGGACAACGAACTGGTGGACCAGTTGTTGACGACCTCGGCCGCCGTGCTCGCCGGGTTGACGGTGAACGTGAGAACCTTGTTCGACGCATCGTAGGTCGCGTATTCACCTGAGTTTTGGGTCACCCCGGCATCTTCGACAAAAACGACCTTGACGTCGTCGTAGGCCGAGCCGGCGGTCTTGGCCGTCACGGTGATCTGGGCCTTCTCGCCGTTGATCGCCGAGGTGGTCCCCGAAGCCGCGGCATCGGCGCCCGTGACGCCAAGCTGGCCGAGCGACAGGGTGCCGGTTTCCATCGTGCCGGATCCGTCGCTGGAGAAGACGTGCGAGGCGCTGATTTCCAGGCCAGTGAACGCCGCCGAGGCGTTGATCTTGTTGACCGCTTCGGCCGCCGTGGTGGTCACCACGCTGTTGGCGTCGGTGGCCAGATTGACGGTTATCGAATCGTAGATCTTGCCGTCGGCCGTGGCCGCGGTGTCGCCGGTCGTAAAGGCCGTGGCCGTGGCACCGCCGGTACCGATCACGCTGGCCGTGAACGTGCTGCCCAAGGCATTGTTGATCTGGTCGCGAATGTCGTTGGCCGAGGCGGTCGCCGCGTTGTAGACGGTCAGTGCCTTGTTCTCCTTGTCCCAGATGACGCTCCTGTCGGTTGCGTCGGAGACATAGGTGACGTCGATGCCGTCCCACTGCTGGCCCTGTTCGGCCGCATAGACGACCTTGACCGCGGCGGCTTTGTCGTCCTGGGTGGAAGTCAGGTAGGCCGTCGAATAGCCGTTGGTTCGCTCGTTGAGTTGGAAGTCGATGAAAAACGACTGGTTGGCACCGGCGGCGGCGAAGGTCACGTCGAGATTCTTGGCCTTGTCGGTGCCGCTGAGCTGGATCATGTTGTTGGGATCGTCGATGGCCGAACCGTCGGCGGTCGAGTTGACCGATCCGATCGTGCCGGAAGCCGTGGTGATCTCGATCAGGTTGGTTCCGCCGGTGGGCGTGATGGCCGCGATCTCGTTCAGGGCGGCGATCTCGGTGGCGATGTTGGCGATCGTGCCGTTGGCACTGACCACGCCACCGTCGAGGCCGGCATTGCCGGTACCGACGTGCGTGAGCGTTAGAGTCCCTGCTTGGACGGTGTCGTCGTCCTCACCCGGCGTGACAGCGAGGAATAGGCCGGCAAGATCCGTGTTAATGGCAGTTTCGATGTCGGCGGTTGTCGGCACCGCCGCGGCAAAGTCGAGCGTAATGGTATTGGTTTCGTAGTCGTAGCTGGTGCTGTCGGCGGTGCCTACGCTGTTGACGGTAACCGTCAGGCCGTCGAACACGTCGCCCGCAACCAGCGCGGTCACTTGCAGCGTGTCGTTGGCGCCGACCATGGCGAGTTGGAAGGTGCCGCCGCTAACGTCCGTGGCGTCGGAAGCATAGGTGGTCCACTGATCGGCGGCAACGGCGACGTTGATGACGTTGGGAGTGCCGGCGTTCCAGGTGGCCGTGTTGTCGGCGACTTGGTCGCCGGCGGCCAGGGAGTAGTTGACGGTGAAATTGCCGACCGCTTCGCCCGTGCTGGCGGCCTCAACGGTGAAGCCGCTGGTGCCGTCGGAGTTGAGCACTTTGGCCTGGCCCGCGGTGGCCGTGTCGGCCACGCGATCGGCCAGCGAGGCCTCGACGCCCAGCGCATCGGAGACCAGATTGATGGCGTCCCTCATTTCCGTGGCCGAACTGCCGGCGCTGAAACTGAACGCCTCGGAGCCCTCCTTGCCGGCGACCTCCAGGACGACGTCCTCGGGGAGCGTCGAATAAGCGTACGTCAACCGTGCCTTGGTGGCTTGCGCAACGACGTCGACGTTCACGCCGATCTCGGTCAACGCACCGAAATTGGCCTGATCGATCTGCAGATCGATGATCCGGGTTCGGTCGACGTCCTTGCTGATGAAATCGAGCGTGCCGTCCAGCAGCCGGCGCCCCTGAAACTGCGTCACTTTGGCGATTCGGTCGATCGATTCCAGCGAGGAGTCGAGCTGCAACTGATTGGCGGCGATCTGTTCGACGCTCATGGCCCCTTCATTGGCCGCCTCGGAGACCAGACCGCGAATGTCGTTCAACAGTGAACTCACCTGC
>JABMRP010000589.1 GCA_013202535.1 Planctomycetota bacterium | reverse complement strand
GAAAACGGTTCTGGCCACTTGTTCAGACGTCACGGATTTCGACGGCCCGGGCAAGCGACGTGAGGGGATCGCCCGTCGCTACGAACTCGTGGGCAACGTAGCCGGCAAAGCCGGTCTCGGCCGTGGCCCCACGAGTGTTACCACATTCGCGGCAATTTCTCAAGCGATTGTACGGTGGCACGGCACCCCGGCGTACGGCAACGGGTGCCGAGAAACGGGTGCCGGATAGTTCCCGACCGGAAGCTGGGCTGAATCGGACACCCCCCGGAGGAGAGTTCCACGCGCGATAACTTGTTGGGACAGTCGGTCGCCTGTCGGCGGTTTCACGCCGCCTAGCGCGCGGAATCGCGTCGGACCGACGCGCGTTACCCTGCCGTCCAGCCAAAGTGTTCCTCTCGAAGACGCACAGAAGCTGGTGGGACACGTCGACCCGAGAACGACAAGACTCTGCGATCGGCGTCAGCGAAAGGTGGCACGCAATATCGTCGAGAGTATTTTGATCTGAGTAGCATCTGGTTTCATTCGGATTCAATTTCGGTCACCACGCCGGCTGATTGTGCGGCGATTCGAATTTGAATCTCGTTTGCAACCATCGAATAGAGATCGACTGACGTATCGCCCGTGGAAATGCTGACGATCAACGAATAGCGAGCCTTCCGTTGAACGACGTCCGGGTCTCGGCGGTATCGCCACCAGCCGGTGACGGGATAAACGGCGATCAGATTTGACGACGCAAGTTGAGCAGCCGTGCCGTTCCAACAATCGGAATGAACCGAGCCGCGAACGGATACCTTCTCCGGCCCCAAATCCCACTCCCGGTCATCGCTTATCGTGCTACCCTTCTTGGGCTGAATGGTCTTGCTGTCCGAGTCCTTCAGCCAGAACGTTCGTGACAGGCGGCTGCGCATCTTAGCTGCTGTCTCTTGTGGCCGACGCACGGAGAAGCGAAGGCCGTGCGATGCGTATTGATACCGAGCGACGTTCTCGCGTCGTGGCGGATTCGGTTCGATGAAGTACGACAACGTCACTCGCATACGAATCGGCGTGTTGGTCAACTCCTCAAGCACTTCGCGTGATATCGGCAAATCGTGGACGTGCATTTCATGTGTGGAATTGTCGGGTTTGCCGGATTCGACGAAAGCGAATGGCTGCAATTCATCTTGGATGACCATCGTGGTGAAACCGCTCGCCGACCGACGGGCACGGTCCAGATCGGGGACTCCCATTCCATAGACACGCAACCTACGTCGTCGGTCCGCATGAGGAAACTCGTCGAGCATCTGCGGTGTCCATTGGGCGGAGTGAACAACCAAGCCGCGAATCGTTTCAGGCCAGTAGTCCGGATACTCGGCCTGGAGTATCGCAGCCATGCGGGACGCTTGTGCCGTCGCCGCACTCGTGTCGCGAGTCGTCCCCAGCGGTGCGTCCCCTTTCTCCAGTGATCGGGTTGTCAGCACTTGCAGATCGTCAACATCGGTAATGAAGCCACTGCCGTCGCTGGCGTAGTTGCCGCCCTCGAAGACAACGTCGGGTTTGTATGGCCAGGGTTCGTCGCCCCAGCAAAGCGAGGTGCGACTGCCCGGCGAAAGCGTTCCAGGTGATGCTATGGGCGTGTAGCCTTCCAGCCCTGACTCCTGAATCCACGCCAAGTTGGTATATCCACCGACAGTGAGTGCATTCCACGACTGGGCGGGATCTTCCACGCTGGACACGTGGTTCTCGTCGGGATAGTTCTTGCCAACGTCTTCTCGGAGGTTTCCCGCGGACACGGTCAGCAACCGTCGGTGGTTATCACCGACTCCGGCGGTGGCTTGATCGATGGCAGCGGACCAAAGAGTGGGACGCCATTGGTCGTCACTCGAAGCGGTAACGGCCATACAGAACACGCGTTGCGATTGCGGGGAGACGCTCTCGGCAAGTGCCATCGAACCAACGGTGATCGGGCCGTAGTCGGGTGGAGCATTCTCTCCGGTACGCGGAAGGATCTTCACCGATTCCAGCCGGTGCAACAGTTCGATTTGTTCATCGCTGTAGAGGGGCTTTCCGAGCGGACCAAACAGACAGACGCCTGCCATCTCAGTTCCGTGGCCGTCGTGGTCGTCGCTTCCCCAGTCGTCGTCCCAAGCCTGCGTGTGCTGTTCACTCAGAGAATCTTCAAGCAGCGGATGACCGCGATCGACTCCGGTATCGAGAACGCAAACACGAACAGCGTCGTCGTCAGCGAAGGTCGTTCGCTCAAGCAAGCCGTTGATGGATTCCGCTTGGCCAGCCGGTGGCAGGCTTGTGAACTCACCAGCGACAACAGCGGCCTTGCGTAACTCAGCCAGAAGCCTCAGCAAGCCGGGAAAGCTTCGCCATTGACCAAAACTGGCGTAGCCCAGAATCACGACTCGGTCTGGAAATTGAACTTGCTGAGGACTGACAACAATCTCCTGTGCAGCGGCTGTCTTGCGAAACCAATCTGCTACGTTCCACTCCGTGTCGCTTGTACCGAGCCAGACTTCCCACCACAGCATTTCGTCGGCTTTGGGCAGGGCTTCGGAAGCATCTGTCCAATAGTCTTCAAGCTCAGCCGCGTCGATGTCGGCAATGCTTGAAGCAAGTGGCTCGTTCTTGGGTTTTCCTCGCCAATGGTCCTTGTCTCGGTAGTCTCTAAACTTATCCGCCAGCTTGCTAACTTCGCTGTCCGGCACCGCCACCAAGTACTCTTTGCGACCGTCGCGTTTCTTCGCACTCACAATCCGAGTGCCGGGAGAGGTGTTTTCGAGTTGTTCGAGTTTCAGATCAAAATCCGAGCTTTCATCGAACAACATCGGGATGAATTGAAGGCCGTCACGGGCCGGTTCTTCCTTCTGGCGGGCCTTCGCTTTCTTCTCGGCCTTTTCGAGATCGGAAAGCAGCTTTTCGGCGTGTGTCTTTCGTTCGGGACGAGGCGGACTGTTCTTTTTGTCACCGCCGCGAATGGTGCTTGTGTAGCCATGCTTGGTGCGAGTGTCTTGCAGCAGGAAGTGCCGATATTCCGCCATGAGTGATCTCGCCGCCTATCGGACGGACTGCTTTCGCTCGCGAAGGGTTTCGATTGCCTGTCTCAATTCGCCGGTCTCGATGGTACGACGATCCGCAAGAACGGCCTGCTTGGCTGCTTGGTCGCAGGCACGACACAGTTCTGCGTGGCTCAACCCTTCTGCGATTGTCGCCAACTGGTTCAAATCGTGTTTCCCGATCTCAAACGCAGACAAACGGTTTTCAATCAAGCTTCGCAACTCTTGTTCGCCAGGCAGTTGATATCGTATAAAATCGTCGAAGCGTCGAAACAACGCATCGTCCAGGATGGCCTCCAGATTCGTCGCTGCGATGATCAGGCTGTCCGATTCGTCTTGCTCCAGAAACTGAAGAAAGGAATTCAACACACGCCGGATCTCACCGACGTCATTACGTCCTGCCCGCATCGAGCCAATCGCGTCGAACTCATCAAACAGATAGACACCGCGAGTATGCCGCATCGACTCGAAGATTGCGAATAGCTTGGCGGCAGTCTCGCCCATATACTTCGTAATCAGAGAATGAAACTGCACCGTGAAGTGTGGCAGCTTGAGTTCCCCGGCCAATGCCCAAGATGTCATCGTCTTGCCGACGCCTGGTGGCCCGACGAGCAACAACTTGCGGCAAGCCGACAAACCGTGTTCGCGTAGTTTCGCCTGCTGACGATACTCGTGCAGGACCAATTCCAATGCTTCACCTTGCTTGGGGGCCAGCACCATTTCCGACAACTTGGTTCGCGGATAGGTTGCGGATAACAGTGCGGACAGTTCGCCAATCGGACGGGTGATGGGAACCGAACCGCCAACCCTGGCCTGCTTCTGCTTGGTCTTGATGTCATCAACCAGACGCTTGATCTCAGTTGCCAGCTTTCCCTTTCCCGCTCTCGCTTCATGCGCGGCAATCTGCAAGGCGACGGAGACAAACATTTCGCCGTCGGCTTCGCTGTAGCTTTGCAGCAGCGATTTAAGCTGTTGTGCGGTTGCCATGGCTGAATTCTCTCAATTCTCTTTCAATTGCTTCGCGAGTCCCTGCGTTGCATCTTCAATCAGTAGAGCGGCGATCTGCATCGGGCTGACCCGTCGCTCATCGGTGCTTACCGCGTCAGCAGCCATACCGAGCATTTCCAATGTCTGCTCGTTCATGGACAGCTTGCGTCGGACCGTCCACGTCGGATCACTCGGCCGACCCGGACGCTCACCCCGACCCGGCTCAAGTCGCTGACGCAGACGGTCGCCAAGAACGCTCAATTGATCCGTACAGGAATTTGTGGCTAATGTCATCGGAAATCCACTCCTGCAAACAATCGTGCCTACCATAATATCGGACTTTCGGTGCCGAAAGTAAAGCAGGCAATAGGATGAAGCGATTGCATACGTATGGGTTTCTGGGAATCCTGCAAAGTGAGTCTTCTTTCGGGCTAGACAGGGCGCTGTGTGCCAACATGAACGAGACAACCGCCCCATTGGCCCCCCCACAGCGTAAGCCAATTACGCCGGCCGTGTCAATCGTTTGTGAGCCGTGTCCAAGCTTCGCGGAAACTGGTCTTGCCGTGCATGCGGCACCGGCGATTGAATCCGAGCGGCGTTTGGGCGAGAATACTGCCACTGCCTCGGCCGCAATGGTGCAAGGTGGATCGATCATTGCACGTCAACTTTGTGCGCCCGAGCGTAATTCATGATCCGGTCACACGCCGACAACGGAATGTGCCGCCAGGACGCGGGCTGTCGCCTCGATTTGATGTTCGTTTCAGATTCTCGACCCAACGCGCAAAAAAGAGGAAAGTTGCACACAATCGGTAGGAGAGACGCCATGCGCAGCATCAACCGCCCTTCCCTGGCCACCGAACCGGTTCGTATCGGAATGTCGCTTGGGCGGACCCGTCGGCCGAAACCGAAAAGCCCGCTCGCGGCCGCTGGCTCACCCGCCTGGGTTTGAAAAACTCCGACGACGACGGACCGCCGCCGGCGCTGGCGAGAACACCGTCAGGCTCTCAATTCGAAGTTCACTCTTGCACGCTCGAACCTGCTTTCGTCGATCGTCAACCCGAAACCGGGTGCGTCCGGGACCGAGCAGACTCCGTCGGCGATCTGATAGCCGTCGGCGATCAGGAGCAGTAAAGGGACCAGGACCCTATTTGGCATTATAGGCAACATTCATTGTCCGCGATTACCTTGCCTTGTCCGGGTCCCGGAGCTTTCCCGGACGCCCTCGTGGATTGCGGATTGAATAATCCCGCCGACGACGAGTGACCGGCGCCGCCCCTACTGGCGCGTAACCGGTTCGTCCGGGCCGGGGAAGTCGTCGGGCACTTCTTGCGTGACCTT
>JABMRP010000588.1 GCA_013202535.1 Planctomycetota bacterium | reverse complement strand
GGCCTGAGCCTGCACGCGGTGGCCGCGCCCGATTGGTCGGTCTTCTCCGGCGTGCTGCCGGGCTGGCTTCTCAGCGGCCGGATGCATCTCTTCCATCTGATCTCGGCCACCGTCATCGTGCCGTCGATGCTGGCGGCCCTTTGGCTGTACATGCGGCGGAAGGTGCGCCGGCGGGTCACCCATGTTACGCTGCTCGGCGGGGGGCTGGTGATGATCGCCGCCGGGCTGCTGATGCTCTTTCCCACCGGACCGCCGGAAGTTTACTGGATCGCCCGGCTGTTGCACACGGTGACGGGCCTGCTCGTGCTGCCGGTCGCCCTGCTCTGGCACGCAGCCCATGGTGTGGGCCGTTTTCGTCGCGTGCTGGTGCCTATATTTCATCCTTGGGCTTCGCCCCGATGGGGGCAAGTGGCGATGTTTTTGCCCCTGCTGGGCGTCTCGGCGGCGGTGATCCTCGGCATGGTTTCCGAGTACGTCGTTGGCAACACCCTGATGGCTGGACGCATCGAGCCGGTCGATCTGACCACCGACCAACTACGATCGCTCGACGCTTGGGACCAGGCCGAACCGCTGTCGATCGAGTTGGCCGGCGGGATCGGTTTCGACAAAGGCCGCACCCGGGTCACCTTGACAGCCCTGCACGACGGGCACGAGTTGTTCGTCCGGGCCGAGTGGGACGACACGACCGAGAGCCGCATGTACATGCCGTGGAAGAAAACGGCCGACGGCTGGGAACAGTTGGTGACCGACCACGAAGACGAAAGCGTGCATTACGAAGACAAGTTCTCGCTCGTTTTCCCCACCGTGCAATCGCAGCAATTCGATCGCTTCGGCTGCGCCATGGTTTGCCATGCCGGCGGCGGCCGGGCGTACGGATACAAGGGCTCCGACGATCTCATCGACGTCTGGCACTGGAAGGCCACGCGCACCGATCCGGTGGGGCAGGTCGACGACAAGTACTGGTCGGCCGCCGATTTCGACGCCAAGGACGTCGGCCGTCACGGCGACCCCAAGCCGAAACCGGGTGGCGGCGGGTACTCCAAGAACTTCAAGCCGGGCGATACACACCCGGCCAAATTGCCAAAGAGTCCGGCGGCTGTGAAACAAGGAATCATCTTCGCCGATCAGGCGGTCCAGTACAATGAGGCCGACGCCTCGCGAATCGCCCCGGGAACGATCGTGCCGGGGATTATCGCCTCGGCGGCCTTGGGTGATCGGGGCGACGTTTCCTGTATGTCGTATCACGAAAACGACCGGTGGACGCTGATTATGCGCCGCAAACTCGACACCGAAAGCCCCAAAGACACGGCTTTCGCACCGGGCCAGACCTACTCCTTCGGTTGCGCCGCCTTCGACCACACCTCCAAACGCCACGCCTACGGGCTGTCCGCGTATCGGCTTTCGCTGCAAGAATAACGCGACGCCCGGCTTTTCTTTTCCAGGGCAACAGGTATCATTCGGTGTTTAGCGTATAGTAGCCATCTCGCTCCGCGAGATGTAGCCTTTCGAACCCCGGGCTATCGATGGCCGCGGTTCGCTGGTGCAAGATGGCTGCTATACGCGCCGGAGCAAGATATGGCCTAAACAACCCTGGATCCACAAAGGCTACATCTCGCGGAGCGAGATGCCTACTATCCAAACCATGCCCACCACGCAAACCTTCCCACAAGCCCTCGGCAGCGGCGTGCTCGTTTTCGACGGGGCCATGGGCACCGAGATCTACCGGCACCATGTCTTCACCAATCGGTGCTACGACGAGTTGTGCCTTTCCGACGAGAAGCTCATCCGGCAGATCCACGCCGACTACCGAGACGCCGGGGCCGACGTGTTGACGACCAACACGTTCGCGGCCAATCGCGTCGCGTTAGGGAGCTTCGGACTGGCCGACAAGATGGCCGAGATCAATCGGGCCGGTGCCCGACTCGCCCGTGAGATAGCCGACGGCGCCGACCGCCCGGTGTACGTGGCCGGTTCGGTCGGTCCGCTGCCGAGTCAGCCGCAATACGAAGACGCGATCGAGGCGATGATCGTCGAGCAGGTCGAAAATCTTCGCCAGGGCGGGGCCGATTTTATTCTCTTCGAGACGCAGCCGACCCGCGCCGCCTTGGAGAAATGTGCCGCGGCGATGATCCACTCGCCCGAAATGCCCTTCGTGCTCTCCTTTGCCGTGGTGGACAACGGCGAAACGGCTTCCGGCGAACCGCTGGCCCGGCTGTTGGCGCCTTGGGCCGGCGACGTGCCCATGCCGGTTGCCTGGGGGATGAACTGCGGCACGGGCCCCGACGGGCTGTTGGGGGCGCTGGAGCAGGCGGTCGGGTTGACGTCGCTGCCGCTGGTGGTGCAGCCCAACGCGGGCATCCCCAAGGAAGTGGAAGGCCGCAGCATCTATCTCTGCTCGCCCGAGTATCTGACCACCTACGCCAAGCGCTACGTGAGCCTCGGCGCCGCGGCGGTCGGCGGATGTTGCGGCACGACGCCGGAGCATATCCGCGAGATGGTCGACGCGGTCAAACCGCTGGCCCGGGCCGCCGCCGAGACGGTCATGATCGCGCCGGCCGAATCGGTCGAGGAGAAGCCGCCGCTGGCCTTTCCCCAGCGCTCGCGACTGGCCTGGCGGTTGGCCCAAGGCCAGTGGGCGACCAGCGTCGAACTGCTGCCGCCGCGGGGATACGATCTTAGCGGGGTGATCGCCCGAAGCAAGACACTGCACCTGCACGGGGTCAATGCGATCAACATCCCCGACGGACCCCGGGCCAGTTCGCGCATCTCGCCGCTGGTCACCGCCTATCGCATCCAGCAGGAAGCCCAGATCGAGCCCATCCTGCATTTCTGCTGCCGCGATCGCAACCTGATCGGTATGCAAGCCGATCTGCTGGCCTGCGCGGCCTGCCGGATCCGCAACATTCTGTTCGTGACCGGCGACCCGCCCAAGCTGGGCAACTATCCGCACGCCACCGGTGTGTTCGATACCGATTCGATCGGCATGGCGGCCGTGCAGCGGCGGCTGAACCAGGGTATCGACCTGGGCGGGCAGGCGATCGACCCGCAAACGTACGCCGCCATCGGCGTGGGATTGGATCCGACGGCCCTGGACCGTGGCGTCGAACTGGACCGCTTTCGCCGGAAGATCGAAGCGGGCGCCGAGTTCGCCATCACCCAGCCGGTCTTCGATCCCGAGGCCCTGTTGCGATTCCTCGACGACGTGGGCGATTGCACCATCCCGATCATGGCGGGCATCTGGCCACTGGCCAGTTTTCGCAACGCGTCGTTTCTGCAAAACGAAGTTCCCGGCGTGGAGATCCCCGAGACGGTGATGCAGCGCATGTCGGCGGTCACCGGCCGCGAGGACCAGCTCGCCGTCGGCGTGGAGATCGCCCGGGAATCGGTCGAGCGCGTCCGCTCCCGCGTCGCCGGCATCCAAGTCAGCGCCCCCTTCGGCAAGATCGAGACGGCGCTGGCGGTAATCGAAGGGTGAGCCTGTACGATGGGCCTCCGAGCCCGTCGCTTGCGGAATGTACGATGGGCTTCCCAGCCCGTCGCTTGGAGTCTATCAATGGCCTGGAAAGGAGACTAATGCGGTCGGGAGTCTCTTTGAAAAAGACCCCCGCCCCCTTTAATCTCCCCTGTAAATAGTTCTGACACCTGGTATGTGGTTTCTTTCAACAAGAAATCAATAAAACCATTCCAACTGTTCGTTGTGGGGGCCAAAAGTCGGCGGACCAGTGCACCTTCCCCTTTGTTCTGAAAACGCATTCCCTCTGTCGCGGGATTTGTGG
>JABMRP010000587.1 GCA_013202535.1 Planctomycetota bacterium | reverse complement strand
GCCTGATACTCGGGCGTTTCTTCGGTGAAGTCGCCGATTCTCGGATCAGACCGGGCGTGAAACGTGCCGCCGCCCATCCCTTGGATCGGCAGCCGATAGCCGGTGAAATGGTGCTTGTCCACGACTCGGGCCATCTCCCGGTCGAAGGCCGAGAAATCGACGTCGGCACGCGGCGGATCGGCCTCGGGCACGAACTTCACGCCGATGGGGTCCAGCGGCACGGGATCGTACGGGCTGATGCGGTGTTCGGCAAAGCACTTCAAGTACATGTCGAACACCCGCCGCTTGTCCGCCTCGGTTTTCAGCCCGTGGTAGCGAAACACGTTACCGGCCGACAACCCGAAAGCCGTCTCCAGATGGTTGGTGACCGGCAGGGCGAAGTTCCAGACGTGCAATCGCACCGGCACCGCCGCCGCCCAACCTTCGGCCGCGAGTTGAACGGTTGCGGTATAATCACCGGGCGCCGCGTCGCGGGGCACGTGGACCAACACCCACAGCGGTTGGTTTTGCCCGGCCGGTACGTCGAGCGGCTCATCCAGCGGCGGCAGTGCGTCGGGCCACCAGTCGCGTACGCCCGTGGCGTCGGTCGGATGGTGGACGAAGTGGTAATAAACGCGCAGCACGTCGACGTTCTCCGCCGCGATGGTCGCTCCGTTGGGTCCCACCAGCGGACTCACTTTGGCTGTGAATCCGACAAGTGGCTTGCTCGGGCGAACGACCACCTGCACGGCCTCGAAATCGCCGCGCGCCGCGGACAACTGGGCGGCCGGCGACGTGTCGTCGGGTACCGCTCGACGGCGCGGAATTTTGCGCGTCGCTTCGCACCACCAGACGGCCGTTTCGCCGGCGATGCTCTCGATCCGTTGTCCGTAATCGGCACGATAAAACTCCGGCACGGAGAAAGCGAGCACCAGTTGCGTGCCGCCGACGTCCAGCAGCACCTCGTGATCGCCCGGCGCTTGGGCGGGAAGATCCACTGGCACGACCGTCGAACTGCCCGGCTGAAGGTTCACTTCCTGCCGACGAAGTGCCTGGCTGTTACCGCCCGTTGGATCGATCGTGGCTGCGAGTTCCGTGGCCAACGGCTTCGATCCCCTGTTGGTCAATTGCATGAGCAGAGCCGACCGGCCCGTGGAACCGTGGTCGGTGAGCGTCATCTGCCGCACGACCAACCCCGGTTCGGTGCGTCGCACTTCGGCGTAGGCCGTGTCGCCGGTCAACTCCGGCGGCGAACCGTCCAAATCGGCATGAAACTCGACGCGGTTGACTTGGAACGAACTGTCCGCCGTGACGCCGCGCAACCGCAGCAGCAGCGACTCGGCCGGCAGCAAGGCGTCGGGCAACTCGGCCGCGGCGTCGCCCATTTCGCTTTGCGTGAGCAGCGCGTGCCATTGCTTCCCGTCGCGGCTGATTTCGGCCGTGCAACCACCCCGGGTGTGGTAATTGACCGCCAGCGCGATCCGCCCGGCCTGCAGCCGATGCCCCGGCACGGCGAAGCGGTAAGTCACCTGACTGCTGCCGCCGAAACACCAACGGTCGCTGTTGAAGCTGGTTGTCGTACTCTGCAGTGTGCGATGAAAATTGCTTCCCTGATGACCGAACGTGCCGACAAACGCGTATTGTCCGTCGCGAATCGATTCGTCCTGACCCAGCACAAGGTTTTCCGCCGCACGATGGACGGGCAGCACGCGAGTTAGTTGCACACGGTCGAACTGTACCGAGCCGGTCGCTTCCCACTGACCCAACCGCAGGACGGCGTCCCGGGCGTTGTCGGGCACGCGGAACACGTGGCCGAACCATTTCCAATCCGACGAAACCCCGTGCTGGTCGCGATTGGCGAAGCTCGGCCCGGTGATCACGCATCCGCCGCCCCCAAGACGGCGTGTACGCACGCGAAAATGGTACAGATCGCCGGGCGTAAACTCGCACGGAGCGCTGTGCCAGGCGTTGGAGTCGTCGCCCGTACCGGTCACCTCCAACACTTGCCGGTCGACCCAACGGCCTTGTCCGCCGGTGAGTGTCCATCCGTCGGGCTTATCATCGCCGGCGGTGAAATCGGCGTTGGGTACATCGGCGGCTTGGGCCGCCAGTGGGAAGATCGTCAACACGACCGCAAGCAACACGACCGCGCGGAGCAACTGTCGAGATGTCATTGCAGCACCTTTTCAATGAGTGCGAGGTTTTCGTCAATCTGTTGAGGACTCTCCATGCCGATGACCAGGGCATCGACACAGCCGGACTGCAGCACAAACCGCAAGGACTCCTCGCGCTGCTCGGCCGTGGTGTTGCGGCCGCCGCCGCAGATCTTCATACCCAGCACGCCCTTGCCCTTGGCTCGCATCGCCCGGAGTTGTCCGACGACGTCTTCCGGCTTGCCGTCCATCGCCGAGCCGAAGGGATTGACTCGGGCGAGTTGCACGTCGACCCAATCGCATCCGGTCGAGGCGACCAGCGGATCCCAGCCGTGGCAGGAGATACCCACCGCCCGCACGATGCCTTTCTCCTTCGCATTGGAGAGGACGTCCATCACCGGTCGCATGTCGGTGGGCCAGGTGGCGGTGGTCATGCAGTGCATCAGCATCGAGTCGATCACGTCGACGCCCAGTTCGTGGCGAAACCGCTCGATATCGACCCGGGCAACGTCGGCGGTCAAGGCCCGCGTTTTTGTTTGCAGGAAGATCTTGTCGCGGTCCACTTCGCGAATGGCGCTGCGCAAGTAGATGTGCGATCCGTACTGATCGGCGACGTCGAGGTAGGTGAGCCCGCGGTCGATGCCGTGGCGGATGAGCTTCACAAATCCGGCTTCGCCGAGCTTCACCTGGTTCGACGAGCGTCGCACGCCATGGGTACCCGTCCCCATTCCCAGCAGCGACGTCTTGACGCCCGTCTTACCCAGTTCGACCAGATCGGTTCCGCAGGCGATTTTGGGCTGTTCGGCGGCGGCTAGAAAACGGGGCCCGAGCGCCACGGCCCCGGCGGCCAGTGACGTGCGGACGAGAAAGTCACGGCGGGAGATATTGGTCATGATCGATTTCCTGAGAGGTCCGTCGTACAAATCACCACGCAACCCGTGGCCTGTCGATTTAGTAACCCGAAGCGTCAGCGAGGCTGTCTTTTTCGTCCTCGCTTACGCTTCGGGTTACCATGTTACACTCGGTCGCCATCTTCCATGCCCATGAATAATCCGGACAAGGTCACTGCTTAATGCAGTATAGCCATTTCCGGCCGCGGATGAAAAGGTTGCCGTCGGAGACGATCGGCGAGGCGATGGTATCGTCGTCGAGTTGGTTCTTGGTGATCCGCCCGAAACGGGGCGTCGCGGCGACGACCGTGGCCAGACCTTCCATGTTCAGGAAGTAGATGCGTCCCTCGGCGGCCAGCGGCGAAGCGCGATAGGCCCCTTCGAGACGCTCGGTCCATTTCAAGTGGCCGGTGTGGGCGTCGAGACATTTGGCGATGCCGTTGTCGGAGACCATGAAGAGCAGATCTCCCCAGACGACCGGCGTGGGGCTGTCGGGCGTGCTCGTGTCGTGATGCCAGGCGACGTCCTTGCGGTCCAATTCGCCCCGGCCCCCCAGTTCGACCGCCAAGAGCGGCTGCCTCATGCCTTGGGTCGTGTAGACGTGGTCGTGGGCGACGACCGGGCCGGTAATCACCCGGTTGCCCGTCAGGCCCGGCAGGCTCCAAAGTTCCTTGCCACTGGCCGGATCGTATCCGTTGAGGATCTGCCCGCCCATGACGATCATCTCGATCGCGTCGCCGTTTCGCCAGAAGACGGGTGTCGTGTAGGCGTCGCAGTGCTCGGCCCGGGCTTCGGTCGGGCGCATCGACTTCCAGCTCTCGACGCCCGTCTCCTTGAAATGGGCGATCATGTAGCTGGGCGCCGGGTCGCCCGGCAGATCGGAACACGAATCCTGTATACAGACCGAGATGACCAGGTTCTTATAGAGCACGGGGCTATTGGCGTGTCCCCACCAGATCGTGTAGTCGCCGTTTTCTTCTTGCAGGTTGCGATGCCAGAGTTGCCGGCCGTCGAAATCGAAGGCCGCCAGATCGCCGCTGCCGAAGTGAACCACGACCACTTCGCCGTCGGTGACCGGCGAGGGGGTGGCCAGATTGTGGGTCGCGTGGAACTGCTGGTGTCGCCGCATCTCGGGTGTCTTGCGTAAGGCCTTCGGAGAGTCGACCGATCCGCCGCCCACCTGCCGGGTCCAGACGATTTGGCCCGTCGCCTTGTCGATCCGCAGCAGCAGCAGTTTGGAATTCTCGGCGTGGCTGGTCAGAAAGATCGCATCGCCCCAGATTGCCGGCGTGCTGGTTCCCCACTCGGGCAGTTTGCACTTCCAGCGGATCCCCAACGTCTGGCTCCAGGCCACCGGAAGTCCGGTCTCACCGCTTACGCCGTTGTGGTTCGGGCCGCGCCACTGGGGCCAGTTTTCTCCGCGGACCGGAGCGACGAACAGAAGTGAGAGAGAACCGGCGAGAATGGCGGCGCGTATCGACATGGTGTACCTCACGGAAAGAAGCGGTTGATCGTCAGTCGGACGGTTCAGCATACCACGGTCCTGCGATGAAAACCAGTTTCACGCGGACATCGGTTCTCCCACTCGTGCGGTTACGGTATACTGGACGGGGGAGGCCGCGCGATGAGCGGATACGGTTTTGTCACATCCTCGAAGAACCAGGGCCAGTACCCGCGGCATTGCGCGTCGTGTGGGAAGCCCACCTTCCACACCTTTGCGCGGCGCAAGGGGTGGTTCACGCTCTTCTTCGTTCCGCTGATACCTCTGGGACGCGGGTACTCGGTGGCCAAGTGCAATCTCTGCGGTCTGGAGGCGGACGCCAAGGCGATCGACGGGGAGTTGACGGCCGTCGAGGTGGAGACGAAAATGTGTCCCGACTGTGCCGAACCGGTCCGGCTGGAAGCCCGCGTGTGCCGCTATTGCGGTTATCGTTTTAGCCAAGAGGAGACGGCCGCCGCCCGGCGGTTTGCCGAGAGCGAAACGGCGCGCATCGACCGCGCCCACCTGTTGGAACACCTGGGGCAAAAAGCTCGGGCGATGTCGATCTTGGGATGGCTCGTCGCGATGCCGGGTATCTTGGTGTCGGTATTGGCGGGGGGTTTGGCCATTTCGGTGATCGGCAATCCGGGACCCGATCAACCCGCCTCGCTGGGGATATTGGCCTTATGGCTGTTCCTCTCCCTGCCCGCGATGTTGGGGCTCTATCTCTTGAGCAAGGGGCGCAAGATCCGTCGGCGGGAGCGATCGGAGCGACGCGAGGAAGAAGATGTCCCCGTGATGCTTTCCGGCGAGAGTGATGTATAGTCGCCATCTCGCTCCGCGAGATGTAGCCTTTCCGTCCCGCGGCAACAGGAAGCATTCCGAGTCTTCCAAGGCCACATCTCGCGGAGCGAGATGGCTACTATATAGACACGACGGCGCGCGGTGGCGTATAATCCGTGCATTCGTGTTGACCTCCGTGACCCCCCAGGAGACTCTCGTGAATCGACTAATCGCGTCATCCGTCGTGGTGCTGCTTGCCGCTTGCTCGTTGGCCGCCGCCGCGGAAAACCCCATGGTCCTCTGGTACGAACAGCCGGCCGCACAGTGGGTCGAGGCGTTGCCGGTGGGTAACGGGCGGTTGGGGTGCATGGTCTTCGGCGGAACCGAGAACGAGCGGCTCCAGTTCAACGACGACACGCTTTGGATCGGCGCGCCGTGCGACTACACCCACCAGGGGGCCGCCGAACATCTGTCGGCGGTGCGCAAGTTGCTCTTCGAGGGGAAACAAGGAGAGGCCCAACAACTGGCCGGCCGCGAAATGATGAGCGTGCCCTTGCGCCAGATGCCCTACCAGCCGTTCGGCGATCTGAAACTCGAATTTCCGGGGCATAAAGACGCCAGCGACTATCGCCGCCAGTTGGACATCGACGAGGCGATCGCCGGCGTCAGCTACCGGGTAGACGGCGTGACCTTCCGCCGCGAGGTGTTTTCCAGCAACCCGGACCAGATGATCGTGGTGCGGCTTACCGCCGATAAGCCGGGCCAACTGACCTTGGGCGCGACGCTCGACAGCCCTCACCAGGGCACGGAAACCAAAGCGGTGGGCAAGACCGTGTTGGCCCTGCGCGGCGCCATTGGCAAGGTCAACTACAAACGGATCGGCCAGGAGATCGACGGCGCGCTTGCGTTCGAGGCCCATTTGAAAGTTTCGGCCGAAGGCGGCAAGACCACCGTCTCCGACGATCGGATCGAAGTGGTCGGCGCCGACGCGGTCACTTTGCTCCTGGCCGGCGCGAGCAGCCACGTCAACTTCCAGGACGTCAGCGCCAATCCGGCCGAGCGGTGCGTGAAGGTCGTCAAAGCGGCCGAAGGAAAATCCTACGACGCGCTCCGTGCGGCCCACGTGGCCGATCACCAGCGTCTTTTCCGCCGTGTGACGCTCGATCTGGGGACCACCCCTGCGGCCAACGAGCCGACCGACCGGCGGATCAAGGCGTTTGGCTCCGGCGACGACCCGCAGTTGGCCGCCCTCTACTTCCAGTTCGGCCGTTACCTGATGATCGCCGGATCGCGGCCCGGGTGCCAGCCGTTGAATCTGCAAGGGATCTGGAACGAGAGCACGAGCCCGCCGTGGGAGAGCAAGTACACGACCAACATCAACACGGAGATGAACTACTGGCCGGCCGAGATGTGCAATCTGGCCGAGTGCCACGAGCCGCTCTTCGACGCCCTGGAGGAACTGCGCATCGCCGGCGGCAAGACGGCCAAGATTCATTACGACTGCCGCGGTTGGGTCCTGCACCACAACTTCGACCTGTGGCGCGGCACGGCCCCGATCAACGCCTCCAACCACGGCATCTGGCCGACCGGCGGCGCGTGGCTCTGCCAGCACCTCTGGTGGCATTACGAGTTCTCCGGCGACAAAAAATTCCTGGCCGAGCGCGGCTATCCGATCATGAAAGACGCCGCTCTGTTCTTCGTCGACTATCTCGTCGAAGATCCGCGTAGCGATAAGGGCTGGCTGATTTCCGGACCCTCCAACTCACCCGAGCAGGGCGGGCTGGTCATGGGGCCCACGATGGACCACCAGATCATCCGCAATCTGCTGGGCAACGTGATCGAAGCAAGCGAGGTGCTCGGGGTCGATGAGGATCTGCGCAAGCAGTTGACCGGCATCCGCAAGCGGATCGCGCCCAACCTGATCGGCCAACACGGCCAATTGCAGGAATGGCTGGAAGACAAGGACAACCCCGGCAACCACCATCGCCACTGCTCGCATCTCTGGGGTCTGCACCCGGGCAGCGAAATCACGCCGGAGACGCCCGAACTGTTTGAGGCGGTCAAGGTCTCGCTGGGGCATCGTGGCGACGGCGGAACCGGCTGGAGCAAGGCGTGGAAGGTGAACTTCTGGGCCCGGCTGTTGGACGGCGACCACTCGTTCCTGATGCTCAGCGGCCTGATCACCGGAAGTACGTTTCCCAATATGTTCGACGCCCATCCGCCGTTCCAGATCGACGGCAATTTCGGCGGCACCTCGGGCATGGCCGAAATGCTGCTGCAAAGCCACACCGCCCGGATCGCCCTGTTGCCCGCCCGGCCGAGTGTCTGGAAAACCGGAAGCGTCCAGGGGCTGCGCGCACGCGGCGGATTGGAAGTCGACCTGGCCTGGCGCGATGGATTGGCCACGTCGGCCGTGCTCCGCGCATCGCTCGACGGACGACGTTCGATCCGCCCGCCCGCGGGTCAGCGTATCGCCGAGATTCGCAGCGGCGGCAAGGCGATTGTCTTCTCCGCCGACGACGACGATACCGTCGAATTCGACGTGCGCAGCGGGCAGACCTACGAGTTGACGTTTCGGCAATAGCGGCGGACTCAAGAGAACGAAAAGCTGGATTCGACCCGGGAGAAACCATGCGTGTAGCAATCGGCAGTGACCATCGTGGCGTGAGCGTTCGGCCAAAGGTCATCGAACTGGTCGCCGGCCTCGGCCACGCCACCGAGGACATGGGCACCTTCGAGACCG
The DNA here is from genome assembly GCA_013202535.1 of Planctomycetota bacterium. Taxonomy (GTDB): domain Bacteria; phylum Planctomycetota; class Planctomycetia; order Pirellulales; family Thermoguttaceae; genus JABMRP01. The sequence continues at coordinate 4,193 of JABMRP010000587.1, read as the reverse complement.
AACCGGTCGACTATCCCGACATCGCCGCGCTGGTCGCCGACAGGGTGAGCAAGGGCGAGGCCGACCGGGGGATCTTGATCTGCGGCACGGGCCTGGGGATGAGCATCGCGGCCAACAAGTTCGCCGGCGTGCGCGCCGCCGCATGCCACGATCGGGTGACCGCCGAGAAGAGTCGCCGTCACAACGATCTCAACGTGCTCTGTTTTTCGGCCGACCTTCTGGGCGAACAACTGATCCAGCGGATCGTCACGATCTGGCTGGCCACGCCGTTCGACGGCGGTCGACACGCGCGGCGGGTGGAGAAGATCGCGGCGCTGGAAAGAGCCATTGCCGCCCGGCGCTGAAGACGTTTAGCCCAGGCACTTGTGCCCGGCGTTTGGGGTGAAATATGGAACGACCGTGCCGCGACACGCCGGGCACAAGTGCCCGGGCTAAACGGAGATGAACATGCTACGAACACCACACTTCTTCCTCGTATCGCTGCTAATCACCTGCTTCGTGCTCGTCGGCCCAACAAGCGGCGTGCGGGCCGGGAAACACAAGCCGAATCGACACCGGGCAAGGCACGCCAACCGGGCGACTCCACACAGCCGCATATCGCCGGACAGCGAGGCCTTTGGAGTTCTGGCCGAAGCGGCCAAGACGTTGCAAACGAAACTTGCGGTGGAGGCGAACAACCTGGCCAACGCCGAGACCGTGGGCTTCAAACGGAGCATCGTCGTGTTGGAAACGGCCGGCTATCGCGATCGGATCTTGCCGGGAATCGAGGACTCCACCGGGCAGTATACCGCCGAGGGTGTGGCCGTCGGCATGGGCGTGCGCGTGGCGGCCGTGCATACCGATTTTTCCCAGGGCCCCTTCTGTCACACCACCAATCCGCTGGACTTGGCCATCGAAGGCGACGGGTTCTTCCAGGTGACCGATCCGGCCTCGGGAGAAATCCTCTACAGCCGAGCGGGGAACTTCTCGCGCAATGCCAACGGCGCCATCGTACTCGGCTCGTCCAGCGTCGGCCGATTGCTGGAGCCGGCCATCACCATCCCCGAGGATGCGCTGTCGATCACCGTCAGCAACGAAGGGATCGTTTCCGTGCGTCAGCCCGGTTCGCCGTCACTGACACAAGTCGGCCAGATCGAGTTGGCCCGGTTCGTCAATCCCAGCGGTTTGCGAAAGCTCGCCGGCAATCTCTACGCCGAAACCGATGCCTCGGGAACGGCCACCGTGGGCAACCCCGGCCAAGACGGGCTCGGAACCATCGCTCAACACACGCTGGAAGCGTCCAACGTCAATGTCGCGACGGAGACCGTTCAATTTACTCTGACCGGGCGCACCCTGCAAACGATCCGCCGCCTCTTGCAAGTGGAATGATTCGTGACTACGGAAGACACGTCGCCGACCGTTCTGATTACCGGCGCGGCGGGTAATCTCGGCGGTATGTTGGCCCGGCATCTGGCGGCGGCGGGCGTGCCGTTGCGTTTGATGACCCACCGCACGCCGGTGGCCGACGATCTGGCTGCGAGCGACAACACGACCGTCGTGCTCGCCGATCTGGCCCGGCCCGAGACGCTCGCCGCTGCCGTGGCGGGAGCCGAGGTGGTCGTGCATTTCGCCGGTGTGCTCTTCGCGCCGCGGCCGGAGAAGTTTCTGCCGGAGACCAACACCCGCTGGTTCGGCAATCTGCTCGATGCGTGTCTGGCCGAGGGCGTGCGGCGGGTGGTGCTGGTGTCGTTTCCCCACGTCGAGGGTCCCACGACGATCGACCGTCCGGCGACCGGTCGACTCGATAGCCAGCCGATTTCCGTGCATGCCACGACCCGATTGGCCGAGGAGCGGTTGCTCATGGATCGCACGGACCAGACGAGTACGACGCCGGTCGTGTTACGTCTGGGGATGGTTTACGGGCGGGGCGTGTTGATGATCGAGGCGGCCCGCTGGTTGGCTCGGCGTCGGCTATTGGCCGTATGGCGGCAAGACACCTGGATCCAACTGATCTCCACGCCCGACTTCCTCGCGGCCACCGAAGCGGCGGCCTTGCTACCCGGCATACGGGGCATCTATCATGTCGGCGACGAGCAGCCGGTCACGCTGCAACATTTTCTCGACGAAGCCTGCCGCGTGTGGGGCTGTCGCCGCCCGCGTCGCCTGCCGCTTTGGATGATCTACACCGCGGCCCAACTGTGCGAGTGGTACGCCCGGCTGTTCGGCACCCGCGCGCCGCTGACCAAGGACTTCGTCACCATCGGCCGCGTCCCCTACTGGGGCGACACGACCCGCACGCGGCGCGAGCTTCTCCCGTCGCTGAAATATCCCACCCTGCGCGAGGGACTGGCGACGCTGGAATAGGCCCGAACGTGGGGATAAGGATCGAGTGCGTCTTGAAGTTCACGTTTTCTTTCTTCGCTTCGGTCGGCGCGAGGACTCGCGAATTTCCGCGAGCGACGTGCGATCAACCCACTCGTGGCGATCCTTGGCGTAGTCGCCGCCGCCATTGTCGAATTGGGCCAGAAAGCGAATCATCCCGGCCGACCCCAACCGCTCGCGCAGCGCTTGCAACCCCTGGCGACGAATCTGTTCAAGCGTCAACATCTTCCATCTCCTTCAACCAGTCGACCGGATTCGCCACCTTGATCCGCAAGTCGCGCCGGCGCCGTTTGGCCAAGCGGCACAAGCGGTCGTCACAACTCAGCAGCACTTCGGCTTTCGCCTGCTCGGCAGCCGCCACATGGACGGCATCGGCCGGTTTGAAGCCGAGCCGTTCGAGTTCCGCAGCCCGCCGGAACGTTACTTCGTTCAGTTTCATTATAGTCTTCGATTCCGGCAAAAGCATCCTCACGCGATTCCGGCGGTCGGCGTCGGTGATAGCGTCGATCTCGATCACCGCCATCCCGGACGAGACCTGCTCCCACTGCCCGGCGTCGATCCGTTCACAAACCAGCGTGACGGCCGCCGTCTCGATCCGAATCCGCGACTGATCCTGATCGTCAAACGGCCGATTGAGACACGATACGTCGAGATAGAGCTTCATCGGGCCGTGGCCTCCATCATCATGAGAATCTCCTCGCCCGAGGGTCCGTACAACTCGTACGCCAACCGGTCAATCTCCCAGTCCGCCCTAATTGTGGCTGAACTCGCAAGAGTTCAGAAGGAATCGCCGCGAACTCCCGCGTCGGCTGAATTCTTGCGAATCCAGCCAAGAGCAACCGTTGTCCCGCAATGTAACAGGTTTCCTCCGGCAGGAAAAGCGGGCGATAGCGTCGGCGGTCAAGCGAAAAACGGGGCGGCAATCGATATCGACTGCCACCCCGTGGTATGCGGCGGGTTTGGGCGGACGTTTCGCGGTCGGCGGTTAGGTCGACGAATCGACGCGGTGGACCACGTCCAAGAGGGCCAATGCTTCGAGCTTGGCGACGTCGATGGTGCCGATGACCAGCTTGACCGACTTGGCTCGGGCGAGTTCCTTAAAGCCCAGCTTCGTGAGCTTCTCGATCACTTCGTCCGACAGACCGGTCAGTTGCACGCGGACTTCGACCCGGCCGGCTTTGACTTGGATCTTGCCGATGGTCAGATTGCCGCCGGTGCCCTCTTTGGTCACTTTCTCGGCCAGGCCGTGCAACTCGGCGGCCAGTTTGCGCGCCAGTTGCTGCGCTCGGGCGTCGACCGGTTTTTTCTCCGCGAGTCCATCCGATTCCCGATTGGGCAAATCCGCGATCTTCTCCACGATTCTCGGGGGACGACCACTGGCCGGCGGCGGTGCAGTCGGGCGAGCAGTAGCCGGGGCAGCCATTCGCATCGGCATGGCGGCTCCTCCGAGACCGTACGATGCGGTTCCCCGGCCCAGCATCATCCTCTTCCCGGCAACCATGGCGCCGCGGCCGAATACGCCTTCGTGGCTCACGCCCTCGGGCATTTCGACCGGTACGGGGACGGTGCGAACCGTGTCGCCTTCGGTGATGCGCAGATGTTCGACCGCCACGAAACTGGTGAACTGCGTAAGCAGCCGATAACGCAATCCCAGGCCCAGGATCTCTTCCTTCATCGCCGGGTCCGGCGTGCCGCGCTGGATGCCGGCCAGATCCTTGCTCATCAGATTTTCGATCTTCGCCCGGGCCCACAAGGGGGCCAGCACTTCGTTTTGCGGTTGTTCGCCGGGCAGCGTTACGTCGTTCAGGCGGCGTAAATCGCCTTCGCCGGTG
>JABMRP010000586.1 GCA_013202535.1 Planctomycetota bacterium | reverse complement strand
GGCCGGCCTCGGCGGCCAGACACGGCTGGCCCGCGTGACACCCGAGGGAACCATCGCGTTGCCGGCCATCGGTTCGGTCGGAGTCCAGGGACTGACGCTGGCCCAGCTTCAGCGCGAACTGAACCAGCGTTACCGCCGAGTGGTGGAAGGGATCGAGGTGGTTCCGGTGCTGGCGCGCCGGGCGCCGCGTTACGTGTACGTTCTGGGCGAAGTGGCCGGGCCGGGGCGTTTCGAGATGACCGGCCCGACCACCCTGACCCAGGCGATCAGCATGGCCGGCGGCTGGAACGTCGGGGCGCGACTGAATCAGATTGTCGTCTTCCGGCGCGGCGACGACTGGCGGCTGCTGGCCACCGCCATCGACCTGAAGGCGGCGCTGCACGGTAATCAGCCCTCGCCGCCGGGTGAGATCTGGCTCTCCGATTCCGACGTGGTCGTGATACCCAAGAGCCCCATTCGGCGCGTCGATGATTTCCTCGAAATGATCTTCACCCGGCGAGTCCACGGAATTTTTCCGCTGCGCAGGGCGGTCCACTTCTCCGCGTTGAATGCCTTATAGACTCGCACCGCGACCGGGCGCTAAGGCAATCCGGTCAGGAAAGTCTGTAGCGAGTCGTCATCGTCGTCACCCTCTTCGCTTGGCGCGGACAGAAAAGGGTCGTCGGTCGATATGTCCGACTCCTCTTCGGGTGACTCGGCCGGCTGGGGAGACGACTCGATCGGTTCGTACTGGGATGTCTGATCCCCGGCGGCGGAGTCGAGTTTGGCAATCTCGCCGTTATCAGGCGGACCCGTCGCATCGGCATCTTCGCCCGTTTCCGGCTCCGGCGAATCGGCCGCGTCCTCCGCGTCGACGGCCTCCGGCTCTACGTTCGGGTCGGCGGTTGGTCGTACGAGCCGATCGCTCTTGGCCAGCGGGGGGGGCGGAGACGGTTCGATTTCCTCGTCTTCCTCTTCGACGTCCGCCGCCTCGGCAGGCGGCTCTTGCGAGATACGGACGTCGGTATCGCTGGCCGAGGGTTCAAATGACGAAATCTCCTCGGGTCCGCCGAAGGGGAGCGGAGGCGGCCCGTCACCGGTTGTCAGGGCCGGCGGGACTGACGCCGGCAGCGGATCGGCCGAGGAGAAATCGGGGAGGTTGCCGTCCGACGGCGCGACGATGGCGGGGGGACTCACTTCGCCGGCTTGCCCTTCCTCCGAGGTGAAGAACGGAAAGCCAGCCGGCGGTTCTTCCAGAGATCTCTCTTCCGGTCCCGAAGCGTCGGCGGAAAAACCATCCGCGGGGGAGGTGCTGTTTCCGTCATCGATCGGCGAGGAAAATGACTCGGTGTCGCCGCTGAACTGATACACCGCGCGGAAGGTGATGGGCCCGACCGTAAACTCGGCATCGGGACGCAAGGGGGCTTCCTTGACTCGGTGGCCGTCGACCACCGTGCCGTTGAGCGAGCCGAGGTCGCGAATCAGAACCATACCATCGGCATCGAACAACTCGCAATGCCGGCGGCTGATCATCGCATGGGCAACCGTCAGATCGGCGCCGCGACTTCGACCCACCACCGCCGGAAGTTTCAAGCGGATTTCCCCCTTATTCGCTTGGCCGCCGACAACAACCAGTCTTACTTCCATCGGGGTCACCGGCTTTGAACCGTGGGGGAGTGGACCGTGGTGGGCGCACAAAAGGGGGGGATCCGCGGATCTTCGGCACAACCTTCTATCTTACTCACGGTACGGCTCTGTCTCAACGGCCGATCATGCGAACTTACGGGGGGGATGACTCCAACTAAGGTGGGGGTTACCGCGGCGGCGCGCGGCGGCGATCGGCGATTCGCTGGGCATACTGCCGCACGCGGGCTTCCGGATCGGCCCCGGCAATCTGCTCGACCTGTTTGAGTACCACGGGATTGCCGGTGGTGGCCAACATGGAGATTGCCGCGAGCCGCACTTCGACATTCTCGTCCCTGGCCAGTTGAAGCAACCACCATGCCCCGTCGACGCTTTGCAGCGTCGGCAACACCTCGACCATCTGGCTGCGAACGGCCGGGTTGGGGGCGGTCAATCGCCGGGCCAGTTCGAAATCCACCTCCGTGAAACCGCGGCGGGTGAGCTGGGCGTGGACCGGTCCGTCGGGTT
>JABMRP010000585.1 GCA_013202535.1 Planctomycetota bacterium | reverse complement strand
TGGCTCTCGACTTGGGCCCGGGCGGCAAACCCGAGGTAATTCCGGCACAGCGCAAAAAGCTGATCGCGACATTCGGCGTCGCCAGCCCTCGCGCGGCGGATCAGATCGGAAACATCACAGGCCTGAGAATCGTCCATGGTGGGGCTTTGGCTTCTCGGTGGGGGGGGCACCGCAGCCCGGCGTGGGGCCGGTCTCTCGTTGGAGTCTACCCTAGAAGCGGCGCGAGTTCCAGTCTGGCCAGATCGGGATTCCGGCAGATTTCACTTTACTTGGGCACCGTATTTCGTATATCCTACATATACGAGGCGGCAATGGAACAGGTCGCCCGACGATCCTATCCGGAAGGAGCCCGGAGATGGGAACTCCTCTTCAGGAGGCCATGACGGCCGGCGTCCTTGTCGAGTTCTTCGACACTTGCGGAAATACAGTCGCTCAAGCAGTGTTCACTCAGTGGCAGGGTCGTCCTCTGCCGGCGGTGGGTGATACGCTCTGCTGTCCTGCCGCGCTGCGCGGATCGGGCCAGACCGAAAAACTGTTCGGTCGCGTGCGTGCCCGAAAATTCGAGGTGCAGCGGGAAGACGGCGGCGAAGTGAGCGTCTGGTGTCGGCTCGACCTGGAAACGCTTCGACCCGACGCAGCCAGAACACGAGCCGGCCGGCAGCGAGAGTTCTTCTCGGCCAATTAGAATCTCTGGCTGTGACTTCCGCGCACGATGCGCGCAAGCCTGTAGCATGGGCCCCCGGCCCGTGAGAATGGGAACACGGGCCAGGGGCCCATGCTACTTTGGCTGCGGCCGATTAGTCCGACTCGGTCACGATCTCGAAACCCAACGCTTCGATCATTCGATAGTCGTCGCTCGGCGGTTGGCCCTCGGTGGTCAAATAGTCGCCGACGAAAATCGAATTGGCCGGGTAGAGACCCAGCGGCTGTAGACAGCCCAGGTGCATCTCGCGCCCCGCGCCGATGCGCAACTCGGTTTGCGGATTGGCCAGGCGGAACAGGGCCAGCACCTTCAGACAATAGCGCGGGGTCAGCGGATCGCCCCGCGGGGCTTCCTCCAGCGGTGTGCCGACGATCGGCTGCAAGAAGTTGACCGGCAGGGCTTCCACGTCGAACTGCCGCATTTCGAGGGCCAACTCGACCACGTCGGCCGGCGTCTCTCCCATCCCCACGATCCCGCCCGAGCAGATCTCCATGCCCGCGCGGCGCACGGCCGCGAGCGTATCGAGCCGGTCCTGGTAGTCGTGGGTGGTGCAAATCCGCGGATAGAATGGCCGGCTGGTGTTCAGATTGTGGTTCACTCGATCCACTCCGCACGCCGCAAGCCGCCCGGCCTGCGCGTCGGTCAACAGGCCCGGGGAAACGCATACCTTCAGCGCATGCTCCGTCTTGATCCGCTGGACGACTTGGCAGACACGGTCGAGTTCCTCTTCGCCGAGCGCTTTTCCGGAGGCGACGATACAATAGGTCTTCGCTTGGCGCTCGGCGGCGGCTCGGGCGCCGTCGAGTATCCGGTCGGCATCAAGCAGCGGGTACGTGGGGATTGCGGCCCGCGAGACCCGCGATTGCGAACAATAACCGCAATCCTCGCTGCACAGCCCGCTCTTGGCGTTGATGAGGAAATTCAAGTGTACCCGATTGCCGAAGTGGCGATATCTCACCCGATAGGCGGCCGAGAGCAGATCGAGCAACTGCGCATCGTCCGACTGCAGGACGGCCAGCCCCTCGGCCTCGGTGAGTCGATGCCCCTGGAGCACGCGATCGGCCAGATCGTGCCATGCGGTGGGAGCTTCTTCTCGATCGTCGCGGCTCATCGAGGGGGGGCCAAAAACGGGGATTCGTAGTACAGTGAGTCCGGAAAGTGTGCATTCTACCCCACCTTCGGCCCGAATCCCATGGGGCCGCGAGATTCGCACAACAGGATAGCCGAGAACCGATTCTGACACCTTTTCTGGCCCTTTTCTGGCCCCTTTTCTGGCCCCCCAGCGTCAACCCCTCCGAGATTTACAACCGGGGGGCGTTATACTTCGGCGCGGACGACGCCCTGGGTCTTGACCCAGTACAACTACGCCAAGGCAAAGGAGGATCGGATCATGTTCGGGAGTAAGATCATTTCACTGACACTGCTGCTAGCGGTCGTTGCAGCGGCGCACGGCACGGTCCTCGGCGCGGACCCCCCCGACCTTCCGGGGTTCGCCAGCAACGCCGGCGCCGACATGGACCGCATCTACAAAGCGATGAAGATCACCAATGTTCGCACCGTGGGCGAACCGTACGCGCCAGGCGATACCGTTGCCATTGCCTATGAGATAGCCAACACGTCCGACACCGCCCTTAACGTTCCCGTGAATCACACGTATTCTCGGCCGTTCCACCTGATCGGGTCTAGGCAACATTGGATTGAACGACAAGGGGGCGAGAGCAGGATTCCGGCGATTTCACCGCGTGCCCGCCGCCGTGGCAGGCAGTACGCCGCCGGCGGCAGTATCATCCATGCGGAACCGATCCTTGCGGCCGGCGAGCGTCTTCACTTCACCCAGCAGGTTTCGACCACCGGGTATCCCGCAGGCAAATACACTTACTACACTGAGTACAGACAACTCGGGGGCCGTGTCATCCAAACCGAGAAGATCGACTTCGAGTTGACGGCCGCGAACTCAACGGCGAACGCGCGCCCGCTGGAGAAGGTGGAGGGCGGAAATGGATTTCATCTCGACGGGACGGCCGACTTGAAAGGGATCGCACTGGGCAATATGCGCAAAGGGCCTCTGATGGCCGAGTTGATGACCAAGGAGGAAATGGCTCTTACCGGGGTTTCCAGACTATCGGCGACGGAAAAGGCCGCGCTGGAGAAGTGGATCGGCAAGCTCTTATATTTCACCGCTTTCCGGGTGTCCCGTGACGCCGCCCAAGGATTGAACCAGAGAGCCGCCCGCGGACCACACAAGATTTACCATTATCGTCTTCCGGCGGCACCGTCGATGCTCAGCGAGGAACCGGCGATCGAACACGCCCGGATGACCTTTGCCAAGGAAGGTAATAGACTGGAGGAGTGGAAACTTACCAGGGCCGACAACCCGCCGAGCGAGGCGCCCGACGGCACGGCGGACAAGTATTTTGACCGCTTCAGTTTTCGGCCGACCGAAGGTCGAGTGCATTTCACCAACGGCAAGCAAACGCGCACCGTGCAAGTTCGCTTGGAGGACCAGTGGGTTGTCTGTTGGATGTTCGTTGGCACCTGATACGGGCGGAGAGTCTGAGCATCGCCGGAGGGACCACTGACAAGATGACCGAGAAGAACACGTCCAAGGTGATCCGCGTCGCCTCATATTTCGTTGGGGCTGGCCTCGCTGGATTGCTCGTGAGCGATTTCTTGCCGCCGGTGGTCGAAGGAAGCGTCGTCGTCATCGCCTTGTGCTCTCTCGGGCTCGGAGCGGTGGCGATTGCGGCGTCGCCGGCCGTGATTGTCCGGCGCGACGCATTGCGGCATGCGCGTTCTTCCGGCCGGACACCAGTGCTTAGCGACCGCGGAGTCCGTTTGCAGGTCGCCACGACATTGGGACAGATGGGCCCGCGCGCCAAAGATGCGATTCCAGCGCTGCAAGAAATGCTCCAGGATGAGGGGCTTCGCAAAACGGCTGCGTGGGCACTGGAGAGAATCCGTTCCCAAGAGTGACCAAGGGCCGCCTTGGGGGATACTTCTGCTCATGCACTGTTAGTACTATTCGACCGTGGTGATTCCGATAAGTTCCGTGTCAGATTCCGGCTTGTTTTGACACTGTTTGCTCTGGTGATTAGTACGACTCTGCCACACGAGGATCGCGTTGCCCCAAAGAAGGCACGGCACAAGCACAAGAAAGGCGTGGAATATGATCCTCCTCCAACGGACCGTCTATTGTGTGGGTTTGCTCTTGTGGTTGTCGTACGTGACACTTTGTCCCACTTGGATTGGACGCATCTATGGGCCGGGCGATCCCAGCGACCCCGGCAAGTTGCGTTACGGCGGAGTATTCGCCCTGCAAGGCACTAAGGAAGTCCGCAAGCGGGCACCGATCTGGAACCCGCCGCGGGCGAGCAAACCCGCCTCTGCCCCGTCTGTTCGCTGGCCGTGGCAACGCCCCAGCCGGGGCCAACATGTCGAGCTGGCGCTGGGCCGCATGGCTTCGCGACTTTCCGTCGGTCTGCTCGTGCTTGGGTTGGTCGTGCGCGGAATCAGTTGGGTCGGTCATCCGAAGCAACCGGATCTCCTCGTCTCGGTGGCATGGTCGATCTCCCTTTCGCTGGTCCTCGCGTGGTGCTGCATTCTTGTGATCATCGCCGGTACGGCCGGCTATGGAGCCACGGAAGGAGTGATTAGCAAGGTACTGGTTGTCGGCATGGCCGTCGGTCTTTTCTATGGCATTACGGCATACGAGTCATCCGTACATGGCTCGTCCAAAGTGGGCACTGTCCCCGCGAGGCTGTCCGGGCAAGTAGACGTATCCAAGATTGGCTCCGGCCTCTTTTGGTTCACAATCGGGATTGTCTTTGCAGGCTGCGTTACGATGGCCGGTGGATGGCTCGCCTCATTCTTTCGTGGTCCCAAGGCGGGAATCACGGGATTCGGTACAACTCGCTACGCACGTGATCAGACTTGTGTCGATATTGTCGCAGGACTTGGTATTTTGGCGGTGGGCTGGATACTCGGTATTGCGCTGCTTCGATTCCGAACACGTCGCGCGTTGTCCATCGGGCTAATTGCGGGAACCACCATATTGGGAATCCTTTTCGCATTCTAGAAGCAGGAGCACCCCCCTGACCGACTGCGTTTCCGTTTCCAACCAGGGAGACTGACCCGTGAAAGGGCCAGAAAAGGTGTCAGGCCAGAAAAGGTGTCAGGAACCGTTTCTTGACATGACGGCGGGGGGTTGGTAGGTTTTGGGGATGGGAAGGCCAAAACGAGTCGCCGACGGTGGTCTGGTTTATCATGTTCTCAATCG
>JABMRP010000060.1 GCA_013202535.1 Planctomycetota bacterium | reverse complement strand
GGAATTATGGTATGGTCCCCGGAATTATGGAATATGCCGACAATGACCAAACCTTGTGTCACGCCGGGCAACGGGTCCGCTACGACCGCAATGGCAAAGGTTTCCCACTGGCCGCGGACGTCTTTCACGTCGATCTTGCCGTCTTGGACGAGTCCATCGATCACGGGGCTCTTGCCTAGCGTTCCGACCAGAACCGCATGCGATGAAAGGTTGTCGCGTGAGTGTTTCAAGAGGGCCTTGCAGCCGGTGACCCGCTGGATGTCCAGCGTCAGATCCCGGGCACTGATGCGAGCAACCGTCCAATCACTCGAATCGACGAAGACGTCGGCGGCCCGCGTGTCGTGAACCAACTGGAAAAGGCCGTCCTCGAACTCGTCGGTAACAAGCTTGCCTTGGTCTCCAGGTGATGAGGTGCCCGGCATGAGCCCTTCGGCGCTGGAGCAAGTCGTTACACCAGCAATCAAAATGCAAGTCAGGCTAAGAGCCGAAAACACGCATCGTCGAATCGTCTGCATGGGTCGTACCGTTTCGAGAAGCCCGATGGCACCAATCGGTTAGCACAGGCCTCTGGTCCATCGAAGAAACGCGTTCTGTTGATCTGCCTGGAAACGGTTGATGTCGTCGGGCGCCTGGTGGGTGAAGTTGTCGCCACGGCCGTTGGCTTTCCAAGCTTGTCGGGCACGCTCGACGCACGCGGCGACGTCCTCATAGTCCGCCTCCCGATCGCGCTTCGGTGAGTAGACAAGGCACGGACGCGGGGCGATCAACGCCAGCACGTCGTCGAAATCGTACGGGATCTGCTGTTCACGGCCGTGGAATAAACCCAACAGCGGCTGTAACGAGTGCCACTCCCAGAACCGACGAATGCCGCCGGTCGACTTCTTGTCGGTGTCGGTGCGCATGGGAGTAAACCCGCAGAAACTGGCCACGCCGGCGATCCGGTCGTCAATCGCCGTGGTGTGCAGGCCCACCGAGCCTCCCAGCGAATACCCCAGCACGTAGACGTGGTCCTTGTCGACGGCCGGCATGTCGCCGTTGGCGGCCCCGTGTCCGTCTGCCAGGAAATCGACCGCGGCCCGAACATCATGCACCATCCGCCCGAGCTTCGACCACTTGGGATACTCCTTGTAGAAATCGCGCCCTTCCAGGAGCCGCAGCCCGAAACCGCACTGGTCGTATGCCAGCACCACGAAACCCTCTTGGGCCAAGCGGTGGTAGACCGTAGTACCCTGCACGCCGTAGCCTTCGTTGTAGCCGCTGTGATAGGAGTAGGGATGCAACCAGATCACCACGGGAGCGGGGGCCTTGACGCCGGTGTTGTAGTAGATGTTGCCGCGGACGTTGGCGCCGAAGCTGACGGGCACCCGGGCCGTGCCGCCCACTCGCCAGCGGTCGTGGGTCATCATCGCCGACTCAGCCTCGGTCAGGAACGTGTACGTGCCATCCCACGGGATCTTTTGGGGCGCCTGTCCGAGTGCCCAGCGGATCCGGGCCTTGCGGTCGGGGTTATCCCTGGCTTGCGGTGCCGGGAATGGAACCGTCCGTTGCTCCGGGGAGAGTTTTGCCTTCCACGCCTGCCAGTCGAACTTGTGGATGAACTGCTCGGGGAAGTCGCTCTGCCTGGCGGTCCCTCGGCCAAAGGACAAGTCCAGCCAGTCGATATTCTGTCTGCGCTGCTCGTCGGTGATGGGATTGTGCTGGCCCGTGCGATAGAGAATGCGGAGGTTCTCCGGCTTCCCCAGGAAGGAATAGACTTTGCTGCCTTCCAGGTAGGCGCGTTCGACGGCGAAGGTCACTTCGGCTCCGTCGTTGTGGGCGGTGTGGATCAGGCAGCGTCGCGGGGCGATCAGGGCGTACCACCCGTGGCCGTCGATGGGCATTTCGTGTTCCCGGCCGTAGTAGGTACCCAGCTTGGGCACCCACCATTCTTTCGGCGCGTCTACGTATCCCGCTTCCATGAAGTAGTGCCGGCCCGCGAAACGGTGCGGGCAGGACGCCGGCGTGCCGGGACTGCGAGCGACGACGGAGGTGATCCGCTCGTCGAAGGCCGCCGCGAGCATCGACTGTTTGCCGTAACGCGAAAAGCCGATGATGCCCACTTGGCCGTTGGCCACCGGGTAGCCGTATTTCGAAGCCAGCAGATAGTCCAGTGCCCGGCCGGCCAGCCAGGCTTTGGTGGCAATCGACGACCAGGTTGCTTCGGGGTACTCTTGTTGAAAGGTTCGGTAGACGGTCTCGTAGCCCGGATAGTCGCCCTCGCGATGCGTGTAGCACACACCCGGGTAGAGCCCCACGAGGTACCCACGTGACAGGGCGAGTTCCGCCCAAGCGAGTTGGTAGTAGCGCGGTTGTGTGAGCAAGACGGGAAAGGGGCCTTGCCCCCTCGGGATCCAAACCCACATCTCAAACGACGCCTTGTTCCTTGTGTCGAAGGTGAGCTTCACGCGACGGCGAGTCGAGCCGTCCTCTTTCTCTTGCTCCTGGACCACCTCGGCCTTGATAATCGGCGGTACTTCTTCGGGAAACGTTCCGCAAAAGGTCTCGCTCAGCAGCCGGCGGATTTCCGCTTTGCGCCGGGTCCAGTCGTCTCGAGTGCGGACCGGCGTGCCGTCGAGAAATTGCATCAGCGGCGGCAGGGCGGCGGCGCGATGGGCCGGGGCGATGGCGGCGGGCTTGCCTTGCTCGGACGCGCCGACGACGTCGCCTGAGATGCACGCCAGCGTCGCTCCGCCGACCGTTTCGAGAAACTCACGCCGCTTCATCTGACGGTCTCCGTGTTTGACTGAGAGGAACCATGTTTCGTGGTGCCACGTCCACGTGATGCGCTGTCTGTTATTGTTGGGATAACGGCAGATGGACGTTCTTTTCGATCAGGACCTCTGCGCAGTCACTTGTCCGCACGGACAAACCGTCATCGGCTTCCCGGCCTGAATAGATCGT
>JABMRP010000059.1 GCA_013202535.1 Planctomycetota bacterium | reverse complement strand
CGGCTACAGCGCCGCAGCCGGCGCCTCCGGCTGGGCGCTAAACGACATATGTGCAGCCCCCCCCTATCATCCGGATAATCACCGGCCGGTCAAGCACCCGCGCCAGCAGATCGGCTTTCTTGGTCGCCGCCCAGTGTTCCTCCTCGGCCGAGCCGTTGGTCCGGCACTCGATGAGAAGCTCCTCTTCGTCGGTCCGGCAGGTCACGTCTTCAACGCGGCAAAGGTGGGTGCGATCCAAGCCGTCGGCCACCCGAAGCATGCCGGCCAGGAGGCTCACCACGCGGCGATCCACGTCGTCACACTGGGCAAACTCGGGGTGATCCGGTCGGGGCAGTGCCTTGCGGTGATATCGGGCCACCAATCCGACGATTCTCCGAACTTGCTTGTCGAAGAGAAGTAACGGCGATTCCAGAATCAGCCCCAGCGACGTCTTGTGGTGCTTTTGTTGCCCCTCGACCCACCCGATGTCGTGCAGCAGGGCTCCGCACTGGAGGTAAAATCGTTCGGTGGTTTCCAGGCCGTGGACCGGTTCCAGTTCGTCGAACAGCCTCAAGGCGAGTTGGGTTACCTGATGAGAATGCTCCTGCTCATCGTCGCATTGCCGGGCCAGTTCATGCACGGCGGCCAACGGATCGGCCGGCGACTGGCTTCCGGACGATTCCTGCGCCGGGTCGTTCGGATCGTGGCTCATGGCCCCCTCTCGTACTTCGTCGAGGTTCTTGCCCAGGATCAACATCTGGGCGAATTCTTCGGGAAGACCCGCCGCGCGGATCGCCTCCGCGCAACGCTTCACGTCGTAGGCAACACGGCGATGGCAGACTCCAAAGCGACCGCGACTGAACTCCAATTGCGCGTAGCCGGCTCTGGGATCGCCCCCCTCGGGCCGCCCGACACTGCCCGGATTGACGAACCAAACCTCGCCGCTTTGCCGCGCGAAGGGTACGTGGGAATGGCCGCAGGCGACGACGTTGGCGCCGGCCGCCAGCGCCAGTTCCTCCAGCCGCGCCGCCGGTGTGTCGGGGGTGAGATGCTCGCTGATCGAATCGGGACTGCCGTGCGTAAGCCGGATGCGCAATCCTTCCGCGTCGATCACCCGCTGGTCCGGCAGCGACTCCAGGTAACACCGGTTCTCGGCGGACAGATTCTGATGGGCCCAGCGAAACGCCTCGTATTTCTGTGGCTGTTTCGTCCGCCGCCATTTCTCTTTCTTTCGCGGAAACTCGATCACTTTCCGATCGTAGTTTCCGATAATGCTGATGCATGGTTCGGTTCGGAGCCGGGCGACGACTTCGTCGGGAAACGGCCCGTAGCCGAGAAAATCGCCCAGATTCCACACGGCGTCAGCCCCCCACTCGTGGGATTCGGAGAGGACGGACTGGAGGGCGGGAAGGTTTGCGTGGACGTCGCCAAGGAGAGCCACTTTCATCAATCAACCACTCTGCCGGGGTCCCCGCTCGGTCGTCGCGCCGCTGCCGTGTCGGAATGTTACGTCGCCGAAGCGCTGCCCCGCACTGGGGATTCCGGCGCGGCGATGGCCGGCGCGGGAGTGGCCCTCTCCAGATCGCCGGATCCGTTGGTCTTGGGGAGAGAGGCGACGTCGGGCTTCAGGGTGGTAACCGGGGGCGGTTCCGGCGAAGCGGCCGCAGCGACGGGGCGTGGCTCCTGTAACGGGGCCTTCACCGTTCGGGCGAGGCTTTCCCACATCCCTTGCCGCGCCAACTCGCCCCAATACTGCCCCAATTCGACAAACAGGCGCTGGCGCGACTGGCGCCGTTCGTCGCGAAGGTAGTCGATGCCAATCTGCAATCGGACGGTTGCTTCCTCATGATCGAAGTAGGCGAGGCGACGGTTTCGCTCTTCCTTGGCGAAGACGGCCAGGTCCTCTTGCCAAACGTCACAGTCGTGAATATCGCCCAGAAACGACTGCACGGTCTTCACCGCGGAGACCGATTCGTTCAATTGGCCGTCGTAAACGTCCCGGGTCAACTCCATGGTGTAGCGAAGTCGCTTCACCGCGATCCGCATGGCGTGGTGCTGCTGGTAGTCTTCCGCCCGCGCCAAGCTCTCCTGGTACGGCAGTACTTCATCCAAACGCTGAAGAATGGCTTTCTTCGCCCGGCGGAAGGAGACCGGGCTTTGCACTCCCATCTTACTCGCCGCTGCGTCGGAAACGATCTCCTTGGTCACCTCCAGGATGTCGTCGACCACGCCGCTTTTCCGAAGCCGCTCGACGGTGCGAACCACCTTGGGTTGCACGGTTTCTCGTTGGGCTTCGATCTGGGTCAACAGCCGGGCAATGCCAGGGAAGCAAGCCGGTTGGTCCAATTCGGCCAACGCGCCACAGAGAAATTCGCATTGCACGTCCTTGTCGCGAGCTTCTCCCAGCCCGTCGGTCAGCCGCCGAATCTCCTTGCGCCAGTTCTTCGTCTTTTGGTCGGCGAAACAGTCCTTGAACATCGGCAGCGCCGCGCGAAGCCGGCGCGAAGCGACCCGGGCGCGATGGATGTATTCGATGTCTTCGGCCCGACAAACCCCGTCGAGTTGTCCGGCCAATTGCCTTGCCTGCTTGCGAAGGTACTTCGCCCCCAGGAGCCGAAAACTGTCGTCGACTTTCTTGCGTTTCATCGCGAGGCAAATCCGGTAGATGTGTGGGGGTTGGTATTACTCCTTTTTCCTCAGTACGGCCTTCCGTGCCCTTCCATTATACGTCTGCCCGGACAGCCGTTCCATGGGCCCGATCAACATGGGACTGAATCGACACGAATAACACTCTGTCGGGGGGGCAGGCGGTACGGGGGGCCCATGCCCGACGGTACGGAGAAATGGGGGAAAACGGGAAATGGGTACGAGCACCATTCCATCGGCGGCCGAAGGGTCGACACTTCCCTCGATTGCAGCCAACCACCCAGTAGTACTATACTGCATGCCGGTATGAATGACCCGTGGCGGGGGTGGTTGTCGGGTGGCTCCCAATAGCCACGGATCGCCCAATCAGCATGGAAACAAAACGCCGTGCCACGGCGGCGGTGTGGCGGTCCGCCGTCAGTCCGACGAATCGTTGACGAACGGATTGGTTCGCTTCTCTTGCCCCACGGTCGTCGCGGGGCCGTGGCCGGAGAGTAATATGGTTTCCTCGGGCAGCGTGTAGATCTTGTTGCGAATGCCGTCGATGAGATCTTGCGTATTGCCGTCGGGGAAATCGGTCCGGCCGACGCCGCCGGCGAAGATCACGTCGCCCACCAGCGCCAGCGGCGGGTCGTGGGACTGGCACAAATAGATCACGTGGCCGGCCGAGTGGCCGGGAATCTCCAGCACGCGCAACTCGATCCCGGCCGCCCGATACGTGTCGCCGTCGTCGACCGTGACATCGGCCGGAGGGCTCACCAAATGGGCTCCGAACAGGGTCGACAGGTTCTGCGCGGGATCGGTGAGCTTTGCCGCGTCGCCCGAACCGATGACAATCGGACATTGCGGCCAGCGCTCCTTGATGGCCCCGTTGCCGCCGATGTGGTCGCTGTGGCCGTGCGTATTGAGAATCGCCGCCGGCTCCAACTCGTACCCTTCGATATGGTCGATGATCTTCCGCGGTTCCAACCCGGGGTCGACGATCAGACAGTCGGCGCGGTCGGGCCGTCGAACGACATACGCGTTTTCTTCAAACGGGATGGAAAGAATACGGGCGACGTCTATTTGGATCGCGGTCATGAGCGGACTCTCCTTGGCGGGTGGCGGATCGAACGGGGATAAAATATGATAAGTTGGTCCAGTCAGTCAAAGGTTGCCGGTTAGCGAGACTCCCCACACCGTGCCAAACATTGTGATTATGCGGATACCCACGGCTCGATAACCACCAACAGGCTGGTGGAAGTCGTCGTAACGGATTGCGCGGTCTGCCCGGGGCGGCCAGCGAACGAATGACGACCCGGCAATTTACCCCCGACGGTGGCTTCAGATTGTACGTCGTCGGCCCGGTTCCCGACAAGGAGTGTCACAGATGATTGCTCGTGGTTCTGATGTCCATCGCCCTTGGCTTGCCGCATTGGCGGTCTGCTTTGTTTACGTTTCCGCCGCCACTGCTCAAGTGCCGCGGGGAGCCGGGCCTGCCCGCTCTCCCCAGCAGGGGTATTCTCCGTCGGCCTACCGGATGGCCGAGCGACCGGCGACACCCCCTCAGCAGCCGGCCAGGCGGCAGGTCGCTGAGCATCCGCTGAAGCCTGCCGTGGACTGGGCTCACCGGGGTCTGGCCACTCTGCAGCGGATCGACGACTATAGTGCCGTCCTGGTCAAGCGGGAACGCGTCGACGGCGCCCTCGGCGAAGAACAGTACATTTTCATCAAGATGCGCCACCGGCCGGTGAGCGTCTACATGTACTTTCTCAAGCCGGACAACCTCAAGGGCCGCGAGGTCATCTTCGTCGACGGGCAGAACGACGGCAAGCTGGTGGCCCACGAGACGGGAATCCGCAAGAACCTCTTCGGTACCGTCCAGCTCGATCCGACCGGAAATCTGGCCATGCGAGGGCAGCGTTATCCGATCACCGAGATCGGCATCTTGAATCTCGTGAAGCGGCTGATTGAAATTGGCAATCGCGACATGAAGTACGGCGAATGCGAGGTGAATTTCTACAAGGGGGCCAAGGTCAACGACCGCGTATGCACGTGCATCCAGGTCACGCATCCGGTTCCCCGGAGCAACTTCCTCTTTCACGTCGCCCGGATTTTCGTCGACGACGAACTGAACCTGCCTATCCGGTACGAAGCGTACGACTGGCCGAAGAAGCCCGGCGGAGCGCCGCAACTGATTGAACAGTATACCTACACCAACTTGAAGCTCAACAACGGATATACGGACGCCGATTTCGACCATAACAACCCCAACTACGGCTACCCGGATTGATCGCCGGCCGCCGGCGTATTTGCGAAACTCTGCGCTTGACAACCTCGTGCCTGCCCCCAGCGGCGCGAGGTTGTTGTTTTTTGCGGGCACGTGTCCCATAATAGCCCTTCATGGAATCTGACTCTCTTATGCCCGACGCATCGCCATCGCCGGTTTCCCCGCGATGGCGCCGGTGGACCGGCCGAGCGTGGCGTGTCGTCCGCTTGCCGCTGGCGGTCTACGTCGGACTTCTTGTGGCGATGGCGTGCCTGGAGAACCGGCTGGTCTTTCCCGCCACGAAACATCCCCACGAGTTTGCCGAACCGGCCGGATTCCCTTGCGTCGACGTTTGGGTGACCTCGGCCGACGGTACGAGGATCAACGGCTGGTACATTCCGCACGAAGATCCCCGGGCGGTCGTCTTGTACTGCCACGGCAACGCCGGTCATCTTGCCCATCGCGAGATGCTGCTCCGTCGGCTGCACAACGAGTTGGGCGTGTCGGTCTTGATTTTCGACTATCGAGGCTACGGGCGCAGCGAGGGGAGTCCCAACGAGAAGGGCGTTTTGGCCGACGCGCGGGCGGCTCGGGCGTGGCTGGCCGATCGGGAGGGCATCGACCAGAAGGAAATTGTGCTGATGGGCCGTTCGTTGGGCGGCGGAGTGGCCGTCGATCTGGCCGCGGCCGACGGCGCCCGGGGGTTGATTCTCGAAAGTACGTTCACCTCGCTGCCCGACGTGGGCGCCTCCTACTATCCCTGGCTGCCCGTTCGCTGGATCATGCGCAACCGGTTCGACTCGCTTTTGAAGATCGCCGGCTACAGCGGCCCGTTGCTGCAAAGCCACGGAGAAGCGGACCGGATGGTTCCCTACGAACTCGGCTGCCGTCTCTTCGAGGCAGCCAACGAGCCCAAGCAGTTCATCCGTTTCCCCGACCGCCTCCACAACGACGGCCAACCGCCATCGTATTACGCCGAGTTGGATGCGTGGCTCGACGGGCTCGATTGAGGTAGTAGCCCCCTCTCCTCAGCCCCCGGCTCTGCCGGGGGGTTGCCGCCGCCGAGTGGAGAAGAAGAGACCTGCGAGCGTGTTGAGCAGTGGACCGTCGGGAGCGTAAAATGGACCCGTCTGCCAGTTCCCACCAATTGCAGCCGCGATTTTGTTGAGAGTCGAGATGACTAACAAGCGACGTCGTTTCCTCCCCCGTTAGCAGTGAGCGGTTGGGGGTGTTGCAATGCGCCTCGGAATGGACGATTAAGCCCTAGCCGCAACGGGAATGACCCCATGAATGCCAACCTTCTTAAAGAGCAGTGGGCGGACCTCGATTTGGATGAGTTGCGGCTCCTTCTGAACGAGCACATGAGAGGACCAGGCCAGTACGGGGATCTCTCCAATACTCGGGACGCACTATATCTACCACTTGCGGGCTCGTCCTGCCGGATTCAACTGACGTACAACAAGAAGAAGAAAAGGATCATCGCGGTGGAACCGGGAGCGGCATTCGATTCTGATGAATGGGAGCAAATCAGCCAGGAAATCGAGGAATCAATCCTTGTTGGGCCGATGAAGGTCGGGCGAAAACACAGCTTCAGCAGCTTCCGCGTTCTCGGTTCGTGGCGGGGGGAGCGTTCCGGCGTGCAGATCCTTCCGCCACCGGATGACGCGCCATGCGCCCGTGTGGAGATAGCTGAGCATCCGTTCATTCTTGAGTTCCCGATTAGGGAGAGCAACTTGTGGCCAGTTACGAACCATCGGAGGATGCGGGAACACCGTAAGCTGACGCTTGTACTGAACGTTCTACTTGCCGGCCGCACAAGCCTTGCCCCGCTAAGATCGGAGCATTTCTGGGCGAGCGTGCCTCGTGACTGCGGTCGCAACGAGATCAAATGGGTTCAGCGATTCTTTTTCGCCAAGTTGCCCGAAGCCATTATTGATGTTCTGTCGCCACCTGCCGCCGAACGGCTTGAGGAGTTGGACCCAGCAGGCTATTACACGGACGTCGGACATGACGGAGAGGGTTTGCGCGTGCCTGCCGATCTCGATAAATCGATTTGTTCATACCTTGAGCTTTCGCCGACGAACCGGGCGAAGTTTGACCGTGCTACCTTCTGGATGGACATGGCTTCGCGTCAATGGACCATTTCTATGTCTGCGTCCTTCGCTTCTCTTGTCTCCGCCGTCGAATCCTTCATCGATCGGGGCGTTCAACACCGAGTCTGCTGCGAACAGTGCAAGAAAGATGTTTCGCACGAGGTGCCGGGCCCAACGGAAGGATTTCGAGCTTTCTTTGAGAAGTACGCCCCCGATGCTTCTCTAAAGAAACGCCGAGACGAGATGTATAGCTTGCGATCAAACATTCTTCATGGTAGCGATCTGATGCAACTCGATCAGGATCTCGCCTTTGGGTGGGACCCTCCTTGGTTCAACGAGCGCGAACTCCACGGGGAACTCTGGAGCCTGACACGGATCGCGATGCGCAATTGGCTGAAGAATGCGCCCGCATCTTGATTTCCCACTTGTTCCCGCGCTTTGCGTCACTGGCACAGAACCCGCCGTGGCGCAACGGCTGGCATCGTTGCGGGGGACGCGAAGCGTCCGACCGTGCGTGACGACGCGAAGCGTCGTCACGAGGGACGAGAGAAAGCCGCCG
>JABMRP010000584.1 GCA_013202535.1 Planctomycetota bacterium | reverse complement strand
TACCGCAGACGGGATCCGCCCAGCAGATTAGCCGTTCCGGCCGAAACTGGGTCTACGGCAATTACATTCCCGTCCGCTACAATCACGTCATGACCCCCAACATGCGAAGCTGCGCGCGGCGCGACAGCAGCAGCGGAAACCTCGATGCGACGGTCAACGACAAAGGCGGCGCAACGACCGCCTCCAGCCGCCATACCGGAGGCGTGAACATGGTCATGGCCGACGCGTCGGTCCGATACGTCGACGACGAGATCGACATCGCGGTCTGGTGGGCCATGGGCAGCCGAAACGGACAGGAAATCGTCGACGAGGAGAGTGACTGACCGCCGGACGACCTCTGCCCTTTTTCCGAGGCGCGGCCCAGCGGGATCCTCGCGGCCGGGTCGCACGTTCCAGGACACCCATTGATCGAGAGAACGATTATGTCCCGATTGTGTATCCTCTTCATGTCGCTGTTTCTGATCCTTGCCGCCGGGTGCGGCGGCGAGACCGTCGTCCCGGTCGACGAGTCCTACAATCCGGAAGAGATCCAGGGCAAAGTTGACGAGAGCCTGCCCACACCGCTAAAAGCCAAACAAGCGGCCCTGAAGAGATTCCTCGGCCGGATGGTCGAGGGCATCGCCGTCGAGGATGTTCGCGGCTACGAAGCGGACCTGGATTTCACGGAAACGGAGGTCGCGTTCTGGCCCGCCGACCTGGGCAGTATCGCTCGCTGGAAGTTCGATGGAAAACCGACCGGCAACGACGTACCCATCGAGATCACCTTCTCCGGCGACGACCCCGAAGCGGAAGAACAACCACAGAAGCGGGTCTACACGGTCACCGGCCGCGCGGGCAACTACACCATCGCACGCAAGAAGTAGCCGCGCGACACCCCTCTGGGGAGCTATGCCAGGGCGCTTCCACGAGATAAACATCCCCTACTCCTCCTATATTCACGGAAGCATCCACTTTATAGTAACATGTGATAGCTTTCTTGTTGGGGATGGACTACCCATCTTGCCGATGATCCTACTACGGAGCGCTGTAAGTCGATCTGTTTGGAAGCGCGCCGGAGCAAACGGCCATCCATCAAAAAGCTGGGAGAATACCATGCGAATTCTCGTTGTGTTTGGGGTACTCGGGATCGTTGGCCTGGGAGCCGACTCGTTGCTCGCCCAGGATATTGTGGTGCAGTCTCCCAGCGATGTCACGGCGTCCGGCTGTGGATGTAATCAAGGATGCGACAGTTGTGGCAACTCGGACGTGTCGGGCGTGTCGGGGGCGTGCTGCGAAGACAAATGCGGGCATTGCCGCAGTCGTTGTCGCCGATGCCGCGCTCTGGGGTGGCGACACATCACGGAAACCACCCAATTTAATTGCTCCTGTCGGGGGAGCTACAAATTCCCCGTCCTGCCGCAATACACCTATCACTGGCCGGGAATGTTCTCGGCACAGACCATGACCGAATACGTGAGCCCCTATCGGTTTCCGATGCTGACGCCTTTGGAAGAGATGCAATGGAACGAGGTGCCCGCGCCCATTCCCCCGCAGCCGGTAAGCTCGGTACTGCAAACCAGTTACCGTTTTGAAGAGCCGGCCACCGACGGTACCAGCGCCAGCGCGATCATGAAACGTCACTACGGGTTGCCGCAGTAGCGGCGATTATTTCGATTATTCCGATCGGCAGGGGCCCTCGCATCAATCCGCGGGGGCCCTTCGGCCTTTCTTGTCACCCTCTCTGGACGTGACCGGTACACGCGCCGCGTCGCCGCCTCTTCCACTGCCGGCGACACATCCCTAGTCAGGCTATTTGACGCTAACTCGATAGCGTGGGCGATCCGTGCGAATGGCCGTTCGATCACCTGCTGGGGGGTCATTCTATTTCCGACCCCGATGTCACGGGTATTGACAACCCATGGCGGTTGTGCCACGCAGGGCGCGAATCCGGGTAATCGATACATTTGATTCAATACCTAAGGGACGTACTCCCGATACCAGAGGACAGGCGCCGCAGTGCATACCCGGCGTTTTGTCTCAGGACACCACCACACACACAAGGTGAAACGGCTACCCTGTTTCGATGGGATTCAACCGATCGGTTGTCAGCGATCTTTCGGTTGCACATAGAAACGGCAGGCCGATTTTCACATACGCTTGCGGGAGAGGAACAAAGCTGATGGGGGGAGTCAGCATGAAATGTTTGGCGTTTACGGATCGAAGCAGTGCATCCAGCCTTTGCCTGATCTTCTGTCGAAGAGCGGTCATTGCCGCCCTTGCGATCTTGGCGATGGGGAGCCGCGGGAAGGCCGACGAACCGGTCCCGACTCGCATTGTGGCCAATCCGGCCACCACCGTTCGTTTTGTAGAACCTTCGACCGATGTCGTTTCGGGTGGCGAGTCCTTGCCGTTGGCGAGCACTGCGTCTCCGGTTCAGCAGCCCGGTCCGGAGGTTTGGGTCAGCTCGACCGATGAGGGCGTGCCGGACAAGGGCGCGGAATTGATCCAGGTCACGGCGGCGGATACTCCGTCGGCGAGTCCTGCCGCAGCCCTGGAACCGCGGACGCCCGAGACCGCACCCGCACGGTTGAAATTCGACGTGGGACCGGCAGTAGCCGCCGATCAAAGCCACTCACCCACTCTGACGACGCTGCGGCCGGTTGTTCGCCCGAGCAGCCCCACCACCGTGCCCACGATGCGGGAGCAAGCGCCGATGATCGTCGCTTCAGAACCGGCGACGCCCAAACCCGAGACGCCCAAACCCGAGACGATGGTCATACGGTTGCCACAGGCGGTTCAGCCACAGATTGTTCGGCCGGAGCTACTCCGATCACGACCGCGAATGTCGTTGGACATCGCGCCCCAACCGGTTCTGCCGAAAATCGTGACCTCGGTGCCGACCGCGCCAAGAACGGATGCTGCGAGCGTACCCGAGCCGAAGCCAAACGCACCCGTGTTGGTCGCAACCGCCCCGGCCAAGCCCGCGAACATCGCGCCGAAGCCGGCGTTGCCGAAGCTGGCCGAGCCGAAGCCCCGTGTGCCCGTGTTCGTCGCAACCGCCCCGGCCAAGCCCGCGAACATCGCGCCGAAGCCGGCATTGCCGAAGCCAACCGAGTCGATAACGGTCGGACCGGCCTTGGTCATGTCGGAGCCGATCGAGCGGACCCGCGTTCCCACTTCACCGTCATTCGGCGGGTCGGACACCCGCAAGGGAGAGAATGGGTGGAACCCGTTCGCAAGGACGGGCACGGAAGATCGCGCCGTCGATCTGGTCAGAGCCGTTCCCGCCCGGCAGTTGCAGGTTCCGCTTACCACGCAACCCGAGGCACTGCCTCGGGATCGATCACCGCTTCCGGCACTGGTTTCGAGCCAAGGGGCACCGCCGATGGTTGCCACGCGGCCGGCACCAAGACCGGTCGTGGAAGAAGTTCGGCAAGACGCCTGGCAGAGCTCCAATGCCGTATTCCGGACGGTTTCCGCCCCGTCGTCGCAGAATGGTCCGCGAGCCGAGCGCCGCGTGGCATTGCTTCAACCTCAGCCCATCACCCCGCCGGCAGCCTTGCCGCCGACGCGACTTGGGCCGTTTGAGGTGTTGGATCATACGGACGAGTTGGCGGTGGTGTTGCGGCGGAGCAAGTTGTTGCGGACGCAGGTCGACGTCTATCGCACGGCGGTGGTCGATCCGAGCGTTTGCGACGTGGTGCAGTTTACGCCGCGGGAAATTTCCGTCATCGGCCGCAGCCAGGGGGCCACGCACGTGACGTTCTGGTTCGAGGACGACACCCACCGGCCGGTCACCTACCTGGTTCGCGTCGTGCCCGACCCGGAGGTTTCCGAGCGGCGCGAGCAGCAGTACGATATTCTCGAAGAGATCCTCGCCGAGTTGTTTCCCGAGAGCAAGGTCTCGCTCACGCCGGTGGCCGACAAGCTGATCGTGCGGGGTCAAGCCCGCGACGCGGCCGAGGCGGCGCAGATTCTGGCGGTGATCCGCGGCCAGGCGGTGATGGGCGGCCGGGGATCCGGCCATCTGGTCGACGGGACGGCCGTCGATCCGCTGCGCCGGGAAGAGACCAACCAGCAATTGCCGGCCACCCAAGTCATCAACATGCTGCGGATTCCCGGCGCGCAGCAGGTGGCCTTGCGGGTGAAGATTGCCGAGCTCAACCGCTCGGCCGCGCGGCAGTTCGGCGTCAATATCGACCTGAAATTCGACCTCAACGACGGATACCTGTTGCTGCAAACGCTGTTGAACCAGGCCACCGGCAACTCGGCGGCCAGCGTGCTGGGATCGTTCGACGGCGACCAACTCAACTTCGGTATCCATTACCTGGAACAACACGGCGTGGTGCGGCTGTTGAGCGAGCCGACGCTGGTAACCCTCAGCGGCCGGCCGGCGACGTTCGTCGCCGGTGGCGAGATCGCCGTGCCGACCACCGTCGGCGTGGGCGGGGCCGCCGCGATCACCACCGACTTCCGCGCCTACGGGGCGATCATCAGCTTCCTGCCGGTGGTCCTGGACAAAGACCTCATCCGCCTGGAAGTCTCGCCGGAGTTCAGCCAACTGGACAACGACACGTCCAGCGGCGGCATCCCGGGCATGAAGACCCGGGCGGTGACCACCACGGTGGAGATGCGGGAAGGCCAGACGTTGGCCATCGCCGGATTGCTGGAAGACACGATGAAGGGCGACAACACGGGCAACGTACCGTTTATCGCGGAACTCCTCGGCAAACGCGAGGTCACGCGTAACGAAAACGAACTGATCATCCTGGTCACGCCGGAGTTGATCCACCCGATGGATCCCGAGACGGTGCCTCCGCTGCCGGGATTCGACGTCACCGAACCGACGAACAAGGAATTTTTCCTCAAAGGGCGGATCGAGGGGCGGCCGGTTCACGAATATCGGAGCACCGTATGGCCGCGTCTGCGGCGTCGTTACCAGGCGGGCGGCCCGGCGATGATCTCCGGCCCGTTCGGACACGGCGACTGAGTTGCGATCGTGGGTAATGACCAATAGGGGTTTTCTACTTGAGGAAATCGGGATCATGAATAACCGTCGGTTATGGACACGTTGCCTGTTGTTGACCGTCTGCGGCCTGTTGCTGACCGGCTGCGCCTGCCCGCCGCGCGAGCAGCAGAAGGGGCCTCCGTACGATCGGCCGTTTCCGCTGGGCCAGGTGACCGACGCCCATTGGGAAACGCAGCAGACCAACGCCGAGGCGTCGGACTTCATCTTCTACGACCATGAATTCGTGGGCAACACGGCCGCCTTGACCCCCGCGGGTCAAACCCACCTGCTCCAGGTGGCCCTGCGGCTGGATCACGTGCCGTTCCCGATCGTCATCGAGCAAACGCCCGCCAATCGCAACCGGGCGCTGGACAACCAGCGCCGGCAAACGGTCGTCGACCGCCTGACCCAACTGAACGTCGTCGCCCACGCCCCGCGGGTGGTGGTCGCCCCGGCGTTCAACAACGGCATCACGGCCATGGAAGGCGAATCGGCCTACTACTCGACCCTCGACAACGGCACCTACGGCGGCGGCGCCGGCCGCCGCTTCGGCGGCCGCGGCGGAGTCTTCCGGTAGTCGGATACGAGTCGTCCGGTACTGGGGCTAAACGAAAACACGAGTCAGCGGGGGGTCGCGCACCGGGGGCGACCTACCGCTGCTTGCGCGTTACGACGGACTGACATCCTCGGCAGGCACCACTTCTCCCCATTCCTATTCTCTTCTGACGTCTATTTCAATCTTGCCGTCGCAAAGGAACTCGATCGATGCATGCGTCCTCTTCTCTTTTCCGCCGCCGCGCGATCTTGCGGCTCTTGGCACTCGGCCTGCTTGCGTGCGGCTTGCCCCTGTTGTCCGGTTGTGAAATGCTGGGACTGGACAGCCCTTCCATGGATAGTCTCTCGTGGAGCAATCCGTTTTCTTCCAAGGATTCAACCGCCAAGGCCGACGAGGCGAGCAGGCAAGAAGCGCTGGTGAAGGAATTTATGCCGCTGATGGTGAAGGCGCGAAATCTGGAGAAAGAGCGTAAGTATGACGAATCGCGAACCGTCTACCAGAAACTCGTCGCCAAATTTCCCGAGCGGCCCGAGGCCTTTCATCGATTGGGAGTCGTGGCCGACCATCAGAAACGCCACCGCGAGGCGCAGAGCCTGTACACCCAGGCACTGGCCTTGAAACCGGGCGACCCGCAGATCCTCAACGATCTCGGCTATTGTTACTTCCTGCAGGGACAATTGACCAAGGCGGAAAGCGCGCTGGCCAAGGCGGTTGACATGTCGCCATCCAAAGAAAAATGGCGTAACAACCTCGGTCTGGTCTACGGATACCAAGGGAGGTACGACGAGGCGCTGCAGGAATTCCGCCACGCGGGCAGCGATGCCGACGCCTGGGTTCGGCTGGCCTTCATTAAGACGGCGATGGAGGATGCCGAGGGGGCCAAGGAGTGCTTCCGGTTGGCCCTGGCCGACGATCCGATGCACGAGGAAGCGCGTCGAAACCTGCGATCGTTTGAAGAGTACGATCGGCTGGGGCCCGGCGCCCAGGACGGCCCGGTGATCGCCAGCGGGGGCAACTGGGTTCCCTACCAAGAGGGCTCCGGAGCCGGCGCGGCACAGCCCGTTTCTCACGACACGGCGATGAGATCCCCGCAATCCGCAGCCAACCGGCGACCCGTGACCGATCGCCGTACGGACAGCATGATTCGACAAAGCCAAGCGGTCATGTCGCAACGCATGAAGACGACATCCTCGGACGGCACGTTGCAGTAGCCGAAATCACTCGGCGTGGCATCACGGGCAAAATGCCCGTGATGCCCACCGAACATGGCGTGACAGACGACTAGACTTTATCCGGGTCCTCGCCGCGCTGCTGCCGTCGACGACTCTCCTTGCGCATCTCCTCCATCATCTTCTGGAGTTGTTGAATCTCGCGATTCATTTCCTTCATTTGGCCCTGCACGTCGCCTTGGGCGGGTGGCACCGGGGGACGTCCGGGAGTGAGTTCGGGGCGACGAATGTCGAGCCGCAACGGAGCCGTGTCGAGACTGAACCCCAGGCCCAGCGCGCCGCGCCCGATCATCCGCTCGACGTGCGGACGCACATCCGCGGGCAGCTTGTCGAGTTCCTCTTCGGTGACTTCCCACTTGTCGTCGCCCCGCTTGACGACGATCTTGGCCGGCTCCTTGCCTTGCTTGGTGATCGCGACCGAGAGGTTCCCGGGCAGCGGCGGCTGGACGTGCGCCCCGCGGGGAAGAATCATGCCGGGCCGTAAGGCATGAAAGCGCCATCCGCCCTCGGTGTCGGGGGTCGGCTGCATCTCCTTGAGCCATTTCTGAATCCGCTCGGCATCGGCGCCTTGGGGCATGATCACCCGGGCTTGCGGTTTCCATTGCGCGGGGCGCTGGGCCGGCGTCACCTTGATCGTCGTGCGTTTGCCCGAGCGAACGAGTTCGACGGCCAACTCGGTTTCCTTGGCTTCGTCGATGACGTCGATCAGCGACTTCAGATCGGTCAGCGGTTTGCCGGCCGCTTTCAGGAGCACGTCGTGTTGCTCGATGCCCGCCTTTTCGGCCGGACTTTTCGGGCTGACGCCCCCCACCAGCAGCCCCTGTCCCTCGGGCAGGTCCAACTGCGCACGAAGCGCTTCGGGGATTTCCGCCTGGAAGATAATGCCCAGCCAATACTTGCTCGGCTTCACTGGCGCGGCGACGGTAAGATTGCCCGGCGCTGCGACGAACACTCGGGCGCCGCCGGGGGCAACGCGAACTTGCACGCGTCCCGCGGAAACGTCGACACCCTTGGCGGCGTTCTCACCTTTCTTGGGCGGCGCATCATCGGCGCGGGCAAAGCCGGCCGTTGCCAGCATCATCGCCACGGCACCCAGCCAGGCGATTCGTGTCATCGGGATTCTCATCTTCTTCTCCTCTCGTGCTTGTTGGGGGGAAACTGTGCTTTTGGGGGGAAACTATATCAGGGTCGCACGGCGTAAATCTCAGTACGACGGATTGCCCACGTATTGCACCTCGACTTGATCCACCGGCACGACTAACTGTTGGCCGTCTTTCATGCGGAAGGGGAGCAATTGGCGAGACTGCCGCACTTCGTGTCCGGTGCGCCGAAACGCCTGGAGCACGTCCGGGGGGACCGGCGCGGGTTGGGCATACAGCCAGGCGTCGTCGAGGCGATCACTGGCCACCGCGGGCAGCCGGATCGGCCCCTGCGGCGAACCGGGCGAGGTCGGCACCGACACCTCGACCCACCGCCATTGGTCCTGCGGCACCTCGGGCGATTCGGGCACCGAGGGTCCGTTCTCTGTCGGGCGATCGGGCTCGGTTTGCTCCGACGCCGTTTGCGTCGAACTACCCCCCATGGGGGTTTCCCGATGCCAAATCTCCCGGATCGTCACGCCCAATGCCAGGGCAACGAGGAAGCTGGCCGCCATGGCCAATACGGTACGGCGGTTGAGGCCGAGTGGCCGACGTGGTGTCTCGGGTTGGGTGGCTGCTGTGCGGCCGATTTCCCCACCCGAAAGAGTGGGTATCGTCCGACGCCAACTCTGCGCTTCCAGAAACGCCAGCGCACAACGTCGCCATCCGTCGGGATCGCGGTCGAGCCGGCCGAGCAACTCGCGACGACGCTCGGCGTCGAGTTCGTCGTCGACCAACAGGTCGAGCACGTGCTGGTCATCTTGGCGGATATCGGCATTTGAATTCATCGGACTACCTCGATCACGTCCAACGCGGCCAGTTCGCTTCGCAGCCGGTGGCGAGCCCGGTGCAATCGCGACTCCACGGCACTGGCACTGATTCCCAAACGATCGGCGATTTGTCGGTAACTCCAGTCCTCGGTGTACTTTAGCATCAGGATTTCGGATTCCCGTCTGGACAACCGGG
>JABMRP010000583.1 GCA_013202535.1 Planctomycetota bacterium | reverse complement strand
GGGGCGCTGATCGACTTTCTCGGCAACTACACGGCCCGGCAATTGGGCGGCCAGCTTGCGTTGGAGGCCGATATCGATTTCGTCATGCTCACCTGGCATTCGGTCATCGGGTCGCTCGCCCGATACGTGTTGCCGATCCTGGCGGGGATCATGGCCGTGTCCGTCCTGGTCAATCTGATGCAGGTGGGGTTCCTCTTCCTGCCCAATAAGCTGGCCCCCGACATCACGCGGCTGGACCCGCTCAAGGGCATCGGACGAATGTTCTCGATGACCAACTTCATGAAGCTGCTCTTTGGCATCTTCAAGATCCTGGTGATCGGGTCGGTGGCGTTCGTGGTGCTCTACGGGCGGCGGGAATCGATCATGGCAATTACCGCCGCCTCGCTCCCGGAAGTGGCCGCCTTTCTGATCGACATTCTCTGGGATACGGCCCTGATGATCGGCATCGCGCTGTTGATACTGGCCATTCTGGACTACACCTTCCAACGCTGGAAACACGAGCAAGATTTGAAGATGACCTCGCAGGAAGTACGCGAGGAAATGAAGAATCTGCAAGGTGACCCCCAGGTGATCGCCCGGCGGCGGGTCGTTCAGCGCCAACTGGCCATGAACCGGCTCTCCGACTCCGTGCCCAAGGCCGACGTCGTGGTGACCAACCCCACCGAACTATCCGTGGCCATCCAGTACGACCCGAAAACCATGGCCGCTCCGATCGTGTTGGCCAAAGGAGCCGGGCTGATAGCCCAGCGAATTCGTCGCCTTGCCCTGGAACACGGGATACCGATCGTCGAGAAGAAACCGCTGGCCCAGGCACTCTACCGCGAGGTCGAGATCAATCATCCCGTCCCGTCCGACAAGTATGCCGCCGTGGCCGAACTGTTGGCCTACGTCTATCAACTCAAGGGTAAATCGATCCCGGATATGCCCAATGCGGCGGCGTGAGGAGTTGGGGGGTAGCGACAACATTGTGTCCCCGGAATTGTGCCGGCGAGTGAAAAAGGGGGACTGGCTCCGAGCACAAAACAGGGCGAATTCTCGCGGCAACGGCTGCCGCGAGGTGCCTGTCCCTCTTTTTCTCTCTTCGCAAGCCGGTTTGTGTAATCGTCGAGAGAGGGTAGAATAGGCGTAGACAGAACGTCCGATTGAGATAGGTCCATGGACGCGTCGTTCATGGCGGCGTATCGTCGACAAGAAGCGTGACGGGTTGTTGTCCTTCAAAGGATCGCTCCAATGGAAAAGGTAAGATTCATCTTCTGGCAGGACGAAGACGCCTGGCTGGGGCATCTTGAGGAGTATCCCGACTACATAACCCAGGGCGAGACTCTGGAAGACCTGAAGGCCCATCTCCTCGACTTGCATAAAGATCTCAGCGGCGGACATATTCCCTGCGCTCGCCGCGTGGCGGAGTTGGACCTGTCGTGAAGAGAATCGCTCTAATAGGGTAGTTCTTTACCCACTGCCAAGCTTTGCGGGCCTAGAAGACGATCCCCTCTGTCCTTTGGAATGATATGATCAATTTGCCACTCGCGCGGATTGGGTGTAATCCCTCTTTGGCTCTTCTGGGGCTTGGTCAACACGTCGCCTGACAAGTCCGATTTCACTACGCCAACGTTCTTCGCCTTGTTTGCGGCGATGATCTTGCCCTTCTGAGCTGCCGTGAATTCCTTTCCCGTACCCACCGCTACCTGACCAGCGTGCTGGCGAAGTTGCCCTTCATCCGGGAAGGTGATCCCGAAGAACTGGAGCAGTTCCTGCCGGATGTGTGGAAGAGAGATGACGCGGCGGAGCCTATTCCGGCTGATCAAGCGGGAGCTTAATGTGGCCCTCTTCTTCCCACCACTTGCGGACCGCCTCGCGCCCCGGGTGTTCCAGGTGGAACCATAGCGACTCAATCGCATGGTCTCTGCCGACTTGGTCTCCTGTTATCGGAACACAATTGTCTGCGCCAGATACTTCTGCGCACGGGGTTACCATCCCGACCGCTATAAGCTCCGCGACAGCAGTCGTCACCTCCGACAACGTGAAGACACTTCCACGCGCAACTCGCCAACTTGATTCTGCCTCGCTATTGAGGGTTCGGACGATTGAATCGATGTTCTCGATTTCATCGTCCTGCATGACATCTGCGACACACATCCGAATGTCGTCTGGAGTTATCATCAGTCCACCTCTCCAACACGAGGTTTGTAGTACGGACGAAAGTGATCGTCGATCACACGCCCTCTGGAAGTTCCGGGAACGGGAGGCGGTTCCGGCAAGGCGGTTCCCGGGGACACCATACACAACTATTGCGAGAAGAAGTTGGGCCGCTTTCTCAGACGCCAGAAACCCGGCCCGAGAAAACGGGGACGGGAATAATTATGTATGGTGTCCCTGGAACTCTCCCCTCACCGTCACGATCTCTCGATCATACTCCCGGACCAGCGGCTTGAGAACCTCTTCCAGCAAGGATTCCGGGGCAGGTTATACCGGGGGGCCAGGACGCGACCGATGAGTTGCTCCACACGCGGGAATCCCCTAATCTAGCCATACCAAGACGCTGCCGAAACTTGCCTATCTTGTCAATATAGGTATTGTGCCCCGAAATTTGTCACACCCACGGGTTGCCTCCCGTGGGTCCGGGGGATGGGCACAACCTGCCGACCCGGGGGATGCGACCCCCGGGCTTGGGGCAATAGGGTGTTGCGTGCAAACCGCATACCCGGGGGGTGCGGGGGAATCGGGCTGGACTTTACGCGGGCTTTCGATTACCGTTCCCCCCTCTTCTCTACCTCAATACAAATCGCTGTAATCCACACGCGCGGAGTCGCGGATGGCTTCTGGTGCCTTGACACGTGTCGACGGGTCGACCACGTTGTCGCGCATAAAAGATCTGATACTCCCCATCGGGATCATCTCCAGTGTTCTGGTGCTCATGGTCCCGTTGCCGACGGCGCTGATGGATCTCCTGCTGGCGGCCAATATCACGATCGCCGTGATCATGTTGCTCACCACGATCTACGTGCGAACGCCGCTGGAGTTCAGCATTTTTCCGTCGCTTCTGCTGGCCACGACGCTCTTTCGGCTGGTGCTCAACGTGGCCACCACGCGGCTGATCCTCACCAAGGCCGAGACGATGGGCTCACTGGCCGCCGGCGGGGTGATCAAGACCTTCGGCGAGTTTGTGACCGGCGACAAGATCGTCGTCGGGTTGATCATCTTTGTGATTATCGTCCTTATCCAGTTTATCGTGATTACCAAAGGTGCCACCCGGATCAGTGAAGTGGCCGCCCGATTCTCATTGGACGGTATGCCGGGGCGCCAGATGGCCATCGACGCCGATCTCAACGCGGGCATTATCGACGAGCACGAGGCGCAACGCCGTCGCGAAGAAATCTCCCAGCAGGCCGATTTCTTCGGGGCCATGGACGGTGCCAGCAAGTTTGTCCGCGGCGATGCGATCGCGGGCATTATCATCACGCTGATCAACGTGATCGGCGGGCTGTTCATCGGCGTGGTCGACGCGGGAATGAGTTTCGGCGGAGCGGCCGAGTTGTTCACCAAATTGACCATCGGCGACGGGTTGGTCAGTCAGGTGCCGGCGTTTCTGATCTCCTTGGCCGCTGCCTTGCTGGTGACCCGCAGTAGCAAGGAAACCAATCTGCCGAGCGAATTCCTCCGCCAGCTTTTCTCCCGGCCGCAGGCGATGGCCGTGACGGGTGTGTTTCTCGGCGTTCTGGTTTTCACCAGTCTGCCAAAATTTCCCTTGCTGTTGATCGGCGGAAGTTGCGTGGCCATGGCCGTGATGCTCTCGCGGCGGTCGCAGGAAGCCGACGCGGCGACCCAGGCGAAGAAGAAATCGGAGGCGGCCAAGCCCCGCGAGGAGCGAATCGAAGACTACCTGACGGTCGATCCGATGGAGATCGAGATTGGCGTCGCACTGATCCGCCTGGCCGATCCCAAGCGCGGCGGCGATCTGATGGAACGGATCCAACGGGTGCGTCAGAACGTGGCCTCGGATATCGGCATCATCCTGCCCAAGGTGCGGCTGCGCGACAACATCCGTCTCGATCAGAACCAGTATCGCATCAAGATCGCCGACGTCCCGGTGGGCGACGGCATGGTCTATCCCGACGCGCTTTTGGCCATCGATTCGGGCATGACGACCGGCCGAGTGCCGGGCACCGAGACCAAAGATCCCGCGTTCGGCACCCCGGCGATATGGGTCGATCCGGGCAATCGGGCTCAGGCCGAGATGTACGGCTACACGGTGGTCGAGCCGGGGAGCGTGATCGCCACGCACCTGACCGAGACGGTCCGCAAACAGGCCGACGAGATTCTCACCCGCGATGCCACCAAACACCTGGTCGACGAGCTGAAGCAGGTCTCGCCGGCGGTGGTCGAAGAGTTGATCCCCGGCCAGATGAAACTGGCCGAAGTGCAGCAGATCCTGCAAATGTTGCTGCGAGAAAGCGTGCCGATTCGCCAATTGGGAGTCATCCTGGAAACCCTGGGCGACTACGCCTTGCGCACCAAGGATCCGATCCTCTTAACCGAGTACGTGCGTCACCGGTTGGCCCGAACGATATGCTCCAAGTATCGCGACAAGCAAGGGCAGCTCTTCGTCGTTACCCTCGATCCGGGTCTGGAAGACCGGATCCGCGCCGGGTTCGACCACAACGAACACGGGCTGTTTGTCCGCATGTCGCCGCAGGCGGTCGAGGCGACCTGCCGGTTGATCGCCGCCGAGGTGGAGAAGGTGACCGTCGCCAGCCATCCGCCCGTGTTGCTGGTCAGCCCGCAAATCCGCGCCGCGGTGAAACAGATGACCACGCCCCATTTACCCACGTTGGTCGTGCTCAGCTACAACGAAATCACCCGTGATACGACGATTGAATC
>JABMRP010000582.1 GCA_013202535.1 Planctomycetota bacterium | reverse complement strand
GTTTCAGGCGGCCTGCCGGCTGGTGTTCATCGCCCAGGAGATCCTCGTCGACCACGCCAGCTATCCGACCAAGCCGATCACGGCCAACAGCCACCGCTTTCGCCCGCTGGGGTTGGGGTATTCCAATCTGGGCAGCCTGATCATGGCCGCCGGATTACCCTACGACTCCA
The DNA here is from genome assembly GCA_013202535.1 of Planctomycetota bacterium. Taxonomy (GTDB): domain Bacteria; phylum Planctomycetota; class Planctomycetia; order Pirellulales; family Thermoguttaceae; genus JABMRP01. Next base: position 7,806 of record JABMRP010000582.1, on the reverse strand, counting down.
GCGAAGCCCGCGGCATCTGCGGGGCGGTCACCGCCCTGCTGCACGGCACGGCCAACCGAACGAGCGCGGAATTGGCCGCCGCGGTGGGGCCTTTCGAGGATTTTGAGAAAAACCGCGAGCCGATGCTTCGTGTCATGGGCATGCACTGGGAGAAGGTCGAGGAGATCGCCGGCTGCCCCGATTATCTCGCGGCCGCGGCGCGAAACGTCTGGGACGAAGTGTTGGCCGGCGGCCGGCGCCACGGGTTCCGCAACGCCCAGGCAACCGTGCTGGCGCCGACCGGGACCATCAGCTTCATGATGGATTGCGACACGACGGGCATCGAGCCGGACATCGCGCTGGTCAAGTACAAGCAGTTGGCCGGCGGCGGGATGCTGAAGATCGTCAACCAGACGGTTCCCCTGGCCCTGGCCAAGCTGGGATACAGCGAGGAGGAAATCGCGTCGATCGTGGCTCACATCGAGCGCGAAGACATGATCGAAGGGGCCGCCGACCTCAAAGACGAGCACCTGGCGGTTTTCGATTGCGCCTTCCAACCGCTCAACGGAATCCGCTCGATACCCTGGCAAGCCCACGTGCAGATGATGGCCGCCGCGCAGCCGTTCATTTCCGGGGCGATTTCCAAGACGGTCAATCTGCCCAAGGACTGCACCACGGCGGACATTGCCCAAGCTTATACGCAAGGGTGGGAGTTGGGCCTCAAGGCGCTGGCCGTCTACCGCGACGGCTCCAAGGGCGTGCAACCGCTGAACACGCAGAGCGAGGCAAACAAAGCGGCCGAAAAAGAGAAGCTGATTTCGGCGCCCCGACGCGAACGATTGCCCGACACCCGGCAGTCGGTCACCCACAAGTTCAGCGTTGGCGGCCACGAAGGGTACATTACCATCGGCCTGTATCCCGACGGTCGGCCGGGTGAGATGTTCATCACCATGGCCAAGGAAGGAAGTACGATCGGCGGTCTGATGGACTGTTTCGGCACGGCCGTGTCGATGAGCTTGCAGTACGGCGTGCCTCTGGACGTCTACGTCAACAAGTTTTCGCACACACGGTTCGAGCCGATGGGCCATACGAAGAACCCCGACGTGCGATTCGCCAAGAGTATTGTCGACTACATCTTCCGCTGGTTGGGGGTCACCTTCCTGCCCGGCTTCCGGGAGGCCAACAGGGGAATCCCCGTGGCGCCCGAGGGGGTCAAAAAAGAACCCGCCGACGGGGACACGGAAACCGAGCCCGGGCCCGCCGCCACGAAGGCAGGCGGGCCGAACCCTGGGCCAGGACCGGCCAAGCCCAACGGCTCCACCGCCGGCAACGGAGTTCCCGCTCCCCACGCGGGCACCAACGGCAAGACGCACCGGGCGATTGAAGCGGGGACACTGCTGCTGCGGCGGACCTCTCGGGCGGGAGATCCGGAGACGGGTGCCACGCATGCCAGTCCCAACGAGCAGTTTGCCACCTTCCAGGCCGACGCCCCGGCGTGCGACAATTGCGGGGCCATTACCGTTCGCAATGGGAATTGCTACCTCTGCCACATCTGCGGAAATAGCATGGGTTGCTCGTAATGGATTGTCGGGCAAGACGCCCACGAGCAACCCTTTGAAAACTCCAGCCAGAGGCTCCCACCCAATTGCCGGCGAGCCCCGATCGTGACCCCGCGCAACACCCCTGCGCGGCGGGATACCCTCGGGGCTCGCCGGCCTTTTTTGGTTGACCGGGATACCCTCGAAGATTCCCGCGGACTTTCGTACAATGGAGGTCTCTTACCCGAATCATTCATCCTCCTTCCGCGGAGTCGCTCCCTTGCGTCTGAAACTGATCGCCTGCGAAGTCCTTTATCGCGAGTTCTGCACCGTCGTGGCCCAATCCCCCAATGTGGTCGACGTCGAGTTCCTTCCCAAGGGGCTGCACGACATCGGCCAGAAGCTCATGAGCCGCCGCCTGCAAGAAGTGCTCGCCGCGGTCGATCCGGACGACTACGACGCCGTCCTCTGGGGCTACGGGCTGTGTAGCAACGGTCTGGTCGGATTGCAGGCCACGAAGATCCCCCTGGTGGTTCCCCGGGCGCACGACTGCATGACCCTCTTCCTGGGGAGCAAGGAACGCTACCTCGACTACTTCACCGCCAATCCGGGCGTCTATTTCAAGACCAGCGGCTGGATCGAGCGCGCTCAGGACATCGGCCAGTACGGGCCCGATTCGATCCAACAGCAACACGGCATGGTACAATCGTACGAGGAGATGGTCGAGAAATACGGCGAGGACAACGCCAAGTTTATCTACGAGCAATTACACGACATGACCGCCAACTACAGCCAAATGACCTTCGTCGAAATGGGGATCGAGCTGGACGACCGTTTCGAGCGGGAAGTCGAGCGTCAGGCGGCCGATAAGGATATGAAATACGCGAAAGTCGCCGGCGACATGACGCTCATCCGGCAGCTTGTCGACGGCCCTTGGGACGACGACCGGTTTCTCACCGTGCGGCCCGGTCACTGCGTGGCCACCAGTTTCAACGAATCGATCATTTGTGAGGAAGCCGCATGAACGGACACGACCGGATTCTTGCCACCCTCGAAGGCGGCACGCCCGACTGCCTGGCGCAGATGCCCATCACGATGATGTTCGCCGCCGACCAAATCGGCCGGCCTTATGGCGAGTATGCGGCCGACGCGCGCGTCCTGGTGGAAGCCCAGATTCGCACGGCCGAAGCGTACGATTTCGACTACGTGTCGTGCATCTCCGATCCGGCCCGCGAGGCGGCCGACTGCGGGGCGGAGGTCCACTTCTTCGACGACCAGCCACCGGCCATCGACGAGACCCAGTCGTTGCTGTCCGATAAGAAGGTACTGGCCGGTTTGGAAATCCCCGATCCGACGGCCGGGCGGATGGGCGATCGGGTGCAAGCAGCCGCGCTATTCAAGGAGCGCGTCGGCGGCGAGAAATTCATCGAAGGTTGGATCGAGGGCCCCTGTGCCGAGGCGGCCGATCTGCGGGGAATCAATCGCTTGATGTTGGACTTCTACGACGACCCGGCCTTCGTACGCGATCTGTTCGATTTCGTTCTGGAGATGGAACTCCGCTTTGCCAAGGCCCAAGTCGAGGCGGGCGTCGAGATCATCGGCTTGGGCGATGCGGCCGCGTCGCTGGTCGGGCCGCAAATCTACGAAGAGTTCGTCTGGCCCTACGAGAAGAAAATGGTCGACGCCCTGCACGCGATGGGCACCAAGGTGCGGCTGCACATCTGCGGCAACATCAGCCGCAGCCTGGCCGAGGTGGGCCGGCTGGGATGCGATCTGGTCGACCTCGATTACATGGTCTCGGTCGCCGAAGCCCGCCGCCTGATGGGCCCCGATCAGGTGCTCGCCGGCAATCTCGATCCGGTGGCCGTATTGCGAGCCGGCACGCCCGAGTCGATCACCGCGGCCGTGGCCCAATGCCATCGCGAGGCCGGCCCCCGATTCATCGTCGGCGCCGGCTGTGAAGTCACCCGCGACACGGCCCCGGAGAACGTCCTCGCGTTGCGCGATTATGCACGCGGGCATACGCCGGCGTGAAACCAGGCGCCATGGGCTCACTTGTCCGCCCTTGTCCGCCCTTGTCCGCCCTTGTCCGCGACGAATTCTACCCAGGTCCCAACGCTGCGCCGAGGTCTCCATGCCGAATTTCCGTGAGTTCCCGGGAATGTTGTGGAGACACGTATTTCGTCGTAGAATGTAAGTATGGACGATCAAGAGGCAACAGTGACCCGACAGTGGGTACAGCGGTGGAAGAGCCTACCATCCCTTCTGGATGAATTGGGCGAACCGCCCGCGGATACGGCACCGCTAGCGGAGATCCTGCCACAGTTTAACGACGCCTTTCGCTCCGCCTTGGCGCTCCATCCGACCGAGCCGTGGTCGGGTCTGATCGAGCAGCAGGCGGCTTTTCGTGGCCTCCGGCGTTGATTCCATGGAAGACCTAATCCGAATCGCCCACGAATTTGAGCAATTCTGCAAAAGGCGCGATTGGAGATTCTGCTTCATCGGAGGCTTGGCGCTCCAGTATTGGGGACGACCACGGCTGACACGGGACGTCGATCTATGCCTTCTGGCCGGTTTTGGCGGCGAGGAGGCCTTCATTGACCCTCTGCTGGCGGAGTACACCGCTCGCGTAGAGGATGCCCGCGAGTTTGCGCTGACGTCTCGCGTGCTGCTTCTTGCGACACCGGGCGGTATCGCGCTGGATGTGTCGCTGGGCGGTATTCCTTTTGAAGAGCGAATGGTCGAGCGAGCATGTGAGGTAGAATACTTGCCGGGTGTGAATCTGCGAATTTGCTCCGCCGAGGATCTTATCGTACAAAAGGCGTTCGCCGACCGACTGCAAGACTGGGCCGACGTTGACAACGTCCTGCGGAGGCGAAGGGACTCGCTCGATTGGGACCACATCGAGCGCGAATTGCAGCCGCTGTGCGAAATGAAGGAGGCGCCGATGATCATCGAGAGACTTCAGGACATGCGACGTGGGTAGCGTAGCTACAAACCCATGAATAAACCGGGCTAATCCTCGGACTGTCGAACCAGCGCCGCGGCCAACGACTCGACTTCGCCAAAGGCGTCGCCGGAGGGCACTTCCGCGCCGCGGCGAAGGTCGTCGAGCAGCGAGCCCAGCAACTCGTTTTCCAGCCAGCCGGCTAGCCATTGGGCCCGTTGTTGGGCGTAGCGACTCTGGAGGCGGGAGAACAGCCTCGCGGCGGCCTGACGGATCCCCTCGCTGGTCGAGCTGACCAGCACTTCGCCGCCGCCGGTGATACCGCCGGCGATGGCCAGTTCGCTGGCCGTGTGACCGGCCGCGTGTGCCGCCGCTTGCCCGACCAGGTCGCCGGCCACGGCAAACCCGGTCACCGCCAGCGTGACGGTGATCGCCGGCCGGGCCAACGCCGCGGCATGATCGAGCGATCGGAGAAACCCCACGGCGCGGGGGCTCTCCCGTTTCCATTGGTCCAACTCCCCGCGGACAAACGACCGGTAGTCGTCGTCGACGATGGGCAACTCGCCGTGGGCCGACTGCACCCGCTGAAGCAGTCGGGCGCGGACGTCGCCGCCGAGCAACTGCATTAGCCGGGGCTGAAGCGTGTCGTTGCCCACCTTGGCCAGCCGCTCCAATTCATCGAGCATCTTCTCGACCGCCGTCACCACGGCCCCGCGTTGCCGGGCCTGGAAAGCGGCCAGCGGATCGGTCGTCGAGCCGGCCATCGCGGTCCACGCACTGCGCACCGGCCAGGTCACGCCGCGTCCCAGGGTGCGATAGAAACCGTGGACCCGCCGCGACCACGGGCGGCGATCGGTATCCCACCATTGCCGGATCTCGTCGACCAGGATCGAGGCCGGCAACGTCGGCCAGGCGACGCGGGCCATTTCCGTGGCCGAGAGGACTTCTTCCGCCGCGGCGTATTCGGCGGCGGTCGTGCGGATCGTGTCGAGATGGGCTCCGAGGCCCGACTGCTCGTCCAACACACGGCCCAGCGCGCCGCGAAAGGTGCGAATCTTGATCGCGTCGAAGTGGAGCGAGGCCAGATCGTCGCGCAGGGACGACGGTTCGCCGGGCGGCTGAAGACCGTCGAGGCCAACGGAGTAGAACGGCAACTGGAGTGCCCCGGCCGCTTCCCGATCGTAGGGTGCGACGTAAACCAACTCGGGCCGCGCTCCCGTCTCGCGGCAAAACGTAGCCAGCCATTTCGGCCAATACTCCCGGTCGGCGACCAGGTCACACTGGTTGAACACGACCACAAAGGGCTTGTCGGCGGCGGCCGCCTCGCGGAAGAACTGTTTGACCGCCGCGTCGTTGTACTTCTGCTGGGTCAAGACGGCCACCAGCACGTCGGCCGCCTGGCGAATCGCCCGAGAGCGGTGCCAGTTGACGGTCACGTCGGAGTCGACGTCGGGCGCATCGAGCAGGAGCAGCTTCGGCGGCACATTGGGGCCTTGGCGCCAGAACACGCGATGTTCGGGGCTATCTTCCAGCGCGTCGTCGGCCGACTGCCAGGGGCAGAGCTGAAACTGTTTGAACCGCCGCCTCAGAACGGCCGGATCGTCGAGTCCCTCGGGCGCGAGGCATACGGGGTGCTTCGTGCCGGCGGCCAGCGCGCTTGCGGCACTGGCCACCTCGCCGGCGAGGTGATTGAAGATCACCGATTTCCCGATGTTCGTACCCCCCACCACGGCCACGACCAGCAACGGCTCGAAATCCAATTCCCCCAGCAGTTTGTTACGTAGCAGATCGAACCATTCCCGGCCCTCGGGCTTTTCGACGCCGATCGATGCGGCCTCCGGCTCCAATTCCCCCAGCGCGGCGTGCAATCGCTTGATTTGGCCGGCCCAGGATGAGAAGTCGTCGGTCATGGGAACGTCGTATCGAGGTCGGAAGAAAGGGAACGTGTCGCACCAACCCAAAGATACCCCACGAATCGGGTGTTCTTCCAGGTCTATCGGCGAGAAGCCCCCCTCTATGGATGGGCTCGGCAGCGGATTTCCTGCTGGCTGGCAGCCTGTTGAGAAATTGTGGATACGTGGAAACGGGTGCCATGGGCGGCTTGCCCGCCGAGGCCCATCGTGCAAATCACAGACTCGCAGGCCTGCCTGCAAGCAGTGGCACACAGCAGTTGACAACCTCGGCCGAGCAGGGTCACCCGTCTACCGCGACTCTACTTCCAGGCTCAGTCCATACATTTCCCCGGCCGTTAGTCCTGGAAAGACATGCAGCAGGTTCCAACTCCTTCCGTCATCCGTACTCTTCAGCAGCCCAACGTCTGAAGTGTAGTCGTCCATGTGCGTGTGCCCATGCTCGATCAACGCATAGCCGATGTTGCCCTCGACAAACGTCACTTCGCTGAGTGAATTCATCCTCGGGTGCGGGTAATCCTCCGGCCACTGAACACGGAATTTGCGTTTGGACCATTTTCTCCCATTCGAGCTTCGCAGGAAGTACCCGTCGTTCATTAAGAGCAACCGACCCTGACCGTCCTGCTTCAGAGTTACGCCGTTCTCGCCCAGGGAACTAAGCCCCCACGACTCTCCTTGGTCGTGTGAATAGATGACATGAGACTCATCCCAATAGCCAAACCACACGTCGTCATATTCCACGCTCCATACCAGGGCGATGAGATTTGGATTGGCTATGGCCAGACGACAGAACCTCTCGGGAAACGGTATGGAGGCTTCTCTCTTATTCCACAAAGACGGGTTCTTCTTGAAGACCCGTTTCACCCAAGTCTCGCCGCAGTCATGGGAAACGAATACGCTCGATAGATACCTCGGGAAAAAAGGTACGTCCTCTGCGCAAGGTACTCTCACGTAACCAACCGCTACGGCAAAGCCACTCGGATGAACTGAGACGAAATCCCAGAGCATTCCTTCTTTGCTGCTGGGCACTCGGGAGAGATCCAGAATGGGGGTCCGCCTCCAGGACATTTCTCGGGCCGTCTTCTCCCAGTGGCTTTCTCCCTCGGAAGCCCTGTAGGAATGCTGGCCGATCCCGACACAGATTTGTCTCATGTCAGTTTGTCCTCGCGTGCATACGCTTTACGTCGGCGAGGTGATAGATTCGGGGCGAGTGTCGCGTTGGGTTCAGGTTTTCGACGCGAAGCGTCCAGCCGGGCGTGACGACGCGGAAGCGTCGTCACGAGGGTTGACCTTACTTCCCCTATTCACCAATCCCTTCGTGCTTCAGCGACTGCTTGACCAGGAACGAGCAGTTCTTCTGGAAGAACTCCAGCGGCAGCAAGGGGGTTTTTTCGTAGGCTTCGCTGCCCAGCGTTTCGGCGATCTGGCGGAC
>JABMRP010000581.1 GCA_013202535.1 Planctomycetota bacterium | reverse complement strand
GGCACACGGTGTGTGCCTACTACTTTGGAATTGCCGAAGTTGCTGTTGGGCAGCGACTAAACCGCCTCATTCCACAAATACCCCAACAGCACCTCCCACTCGCGAAAATCCGGCACGACCACGTCGGCACCGACGCCGAGCAACCGGCGGCGTTTCCAGGCGTCCGGTTTGCCGCTTCGGCCCGATTCGTCACTGGCGACCGCCACGGCCGTGCCGCCGGCTTGCTTCACGTTCTGTATCTCGACGTACCCGTCGCCGAAACCCAGCAACGCCGCGCCGTCGACGTCGTTTTCCGTCAGGATCTGCTGAATCACCATGGCCTTGGAAAACGCGAGGTAGTCGTCGCACGCCCCGAAGATTCGCTCCCCAAAGAACGGCTCCAGGCCCAACAGGCGAGCTTCCTCGACCACGAACTGCCGGTCGGTGCCGCTGGCCAGGTAAAGCCGCGCGCCTCGCTGCTGCAGGGCGTCGAGCATCTCCAGCGAACCGGGCACCAGCATCCGGCGCGGTTCGACGCGACCGGAGCGAAGCGCCTCGCGCCGGCCGGCAATGCGTTGCATGAGCCGCTCGTGATACATCTGCTTGTAAGCAATCGGTTCCTCGGGCACACCGCCCCGCCGGCCCACTTCCTCGGCCAGGCGAATCATCTGGTAGATGGTCTGCTTGCCGTTGAGTTGCATGACGAAATCGAGACACAGCGCGTGTAACTGCTGGGCCGGCTCGCACGTGCCGGTTGCCTGCAAGACGTCGACCATCATCGGCACCATCACCTCGGGCCAACCCTCGCGGATCAGGCTCAACGTGCCGTCGAAGTCGAAGATCACGTGCGCCGGCGGTCCGTGCCGCGCCGCGCCGCCGATGATCTCGATGCTCGTGCCCGGGAGAAATTCGCCCGAGACCGGGGGATCGATGGCCGGGCGGTAGTCTGCTTCGTGGGGGTCAATATTCACGGGCTGGGCATCCAGAAGACATGGGTGATCGAGGACCATTGCCTGGGATTGTCGCTTTTTTGGGCCCGTGTGACAAGCGGGCCCATGCGGCAGTTGCGGGCAACGGCAGGGGGGCGTTACAATACGAGCACCCGATACAACCACCTGCGCGATACGAAAGGACGAGAATGGATCTGAAGCTGAAGGACAAAGTTGCCCTGGTCACCGGCGGTTCGCACGGGCTGGGAAAGGCCAGCTGTTTGGCGTTGGCGGCCGAAGGGGCCAAGGTGGCGGTCAACTATCGCCGCAATCCCGAGAAGACCGACGCGGTGATCGCGGAAATACAAAACGCCCACGGCACCCGGGCCATCGGCTCACTGGCCGACGTCGCCGTCGAGGACGACGTGCGGAAGATGTTCGACCAGATCGAAGCCGAGCTTGGCCCGGTCGACGTGCTGATCAACAACGCCGCCGTCTGCCCCACGTGCCAGGTCAAGGACATGGACGTTGAAGAGTGGACGCACACGGTACATGTGAATATGACCGGCACGTTTCTTACCTGCAAGCAGATGGTCGGACGGTTGATCGCCGCGGACCGGATCGGGCGGATCGTGAACATCTCCTCGCAGGCCGCCTTTCGCGGTTCGACCACCGGCCATGCGCCCTACGACGCCAGTAAGGGCGGGATCGTCGCCTTCACCGTGTCGCTGGCCCGGGAAGTGTGTGCGAATAACATTGCCGTCAATTCCGTCGCGCCGGGCATGATGTTCACGGAAATGACCGCTAAGACGCTGACCGCCAACCCCGACAAATACCTCAACCGAATCCCCCTGCATCGCATCGGCGACCCGGCCGAGATCGCCGCGGTCACCGTCTTCCTGGCCTCGGAGAAGGCCAGCTACATGACCGGCGCCTGCGTCGACGTGAGCGGCGGTATGTTGATGCGATAAGGTTTAGTACCAGGAGTTACCCCGTGAAGCATTGCATTTCGACGATCGGTATTGTATGGTCGTGCGTCGCGTGTTGCCTCGCTGCAAACGTGGCATGCGCCCAGAGTGAAGTTCGCCAACCGGCGACCCACGCCCTGAAACTCCGCGTTATCGAGGGCGAGTGGGGCGGCTCGCAATTGCAGGACATCCAGAAGACGTGCCAATCGGCGGGCATGGAATTGTGGAAACACTTTCCCGGCCGAAAGCTCCACCCGATCATCATCGGCCGATCGCGCAACGGTCCGATCACCTGGTACGACCGGCTTCCCAGCGGCGAATATCAGATCCGGCTCGATTCCCAGAGCAACCTCTGGGCTCAGTTTTCCTTTCAGTTCGCCCACGAGTTGTGCCACGTACTCTGCTGTTACAGCGACGACAAGCATCCCAACAAGTGGTTCGAGGAGTCGCTCTGTGAAGTCGCTTCGCTGTTTGTCATGCGGCGGATGGCCGAAACCTGGAAGACGTCGCCCCCGTATGCCAATTGGAAGGGCTACTCGCCGCACCTGAAGGAGTATGCCGACGATCGGATCGAGAAGGTCCACCTTCCGCCCGATACGTCGCTGGCCGAGTGGTACGCCGAGAACGCGAAAAAAATGAACGAGGAAGGGTCGCAGCGCGACAAGCAGCGGATCGTGGCCGCGGCCCTGCTGCCGCTGCTGGAGGCGGAGCCTTCGCACTGGGAAGCGGTCGGTTATCTTAACGCGGGCAACCGATTCCCGAATCAGAGCTTTGCCGACTATCTGGCCGACTGGGAGTATTTCGCTCCAGCGCAACACAAGCCGTTTGTGCGCAAGATCGTGGCGATGTTCGGGTTGGCGCCGTGACACCGTATAGTAGCCATCTCGCTCCGCGAGATGCAGC
>JABMRP010000580.1 GCA_013202535.1 Planctomycetota bacterium | reverse complement strand
GCACCGTCGGTGCCCAGGGCGACGAGATCGACAGCGGCGTTGTTTTCAGCGTGATCGAGAAGCCGTTCGGGCCGCGGCGCATCGCCGCCGTGATCCACAGTTTCCCGATCGAAGAGAGCGTACCGGTGGACCCGGGCCGTCGCGGCTCCAGCCTCGATGCCCGGACCCAAGCCTAACCCCGAGTCCCAGCCACGACAAGAAAAGGGAGAAGCCATGGTAGAAGCGGAACCAAAACCCGCGGAGCCGAACTTCGATGAAGACGGTTTCTTGAAGACGGTTTCGGCCTGGAATCGCGCGATGGCGCAGTCGCTGGCCGAGAAGAACGACATCGGTCCGCTTTCCGAGTCGCACTGGTCGGTGATCGAATTCGTCAAAAATTACTACCGGACCAACAACACCGGACCGCCGGTGGTGAAGATCTGCAAGGCGACCGGGCTCAGCAGGGCCGAAGTCTGCGACCTCTTCCCCTGTGGGGTGGTCCGGGGCGCCTACCGCCTGGCCGGGCTGCCGCGTCCGCCGGGATGCTTCTGATATGTTTCGCGAGGACGAGGGCCGAAAGATCGCTTCTCGTAACGGACCAAGCTAACGACAGTTGAGTTGACCCTTTGGGAGGAAACGCAAGGTGGAATTCGTAAAAATTCTGGTGGGAGTCGTACTCCCATACATGGCGCTGGTGGTGTTTGTGGCGGGAATGATCTATCGGATCAATTCATGGAAAAAGCTCGCGTCGCCGTCGATGACGCTCTTTCCCGCCCCGCCCACGTCGGGCGAGAATACGATCAACATGCTCAAGGAAGTCGCGCTTTTCAAAAGCCTCTTTCACGGAGATCGCGTGCTTTGGGTGCTGGCCTGGAGCTTTCACGTGGTGCTGGCGCTGATTTTCGTCGGCCATTTCCGCGTGTTCACGGGCTTGGTCGACGCCATGCTCGGGGTCTTCATGAGCACGGAGGCGATCCAGGCGATGTCCGGCGGTGCCGGCGGTGCCGCGGGGGTGTTGATCCTCGCCGCGCTGATCTTGTTGCTGGTGCGGCGGATGACGCTTCAGCGTGCCCAGGAAGTGACCGGTCCGGCCGACTATCTCGCTCTGCTCTTGCTCGGGGTGATCGTGTTCACCGGCAACATGATGCGTTTCTCGGCCCACCACTTCGACCTGACCCTTACCCACGAGTATTTCGCCGCCCTGGCGACGTTTTCCGTTTCCACGTCCCAAGCGGCGCTGCAAAACAACGTATTTCTCGTACATCTATGTCTGGCACTCGTGCTGATCATGGCGATTCCCTTTAGCAAGATTCTGCACCTCGGCGGGATCTTCTTCACCCATCAACTCATTCGCAAGCAATAGGTCGCAACCGAACGTTCGCCTCGGAGAAGGAAAGAAATATGTCAGACGCAGACGGAAACGTCAAAGAGAAAGTCGTCAACGCCATCAAGGCCATGAAGACCGGCCCCCGGGCGATGCGCATGTACATGGAGATGTGTGCGAAGTGCGGAACGTGCGCCTCGGTTTGCCCGGTCTACTACGGCAAGAACGAGAAGCGATACAACCCGGCCGAGCGGACCGACATTATCCGCCGCATCTACCGCAAGTACTGCACCCTCTCGGGCAGGCTCTTCGGCCGCTTGGCCGGCGCGGCCGACTTCGATCCCAAGGATATCGACGAGTGGGAGAAGATCTTCTACGAATGCACCGGTTGCCGCCGTTGTGCCAGTTTCTGCCCCTTCGGCATCGATCATTCCGTCATCACGCGCAAGGGACGCGCCATTCTCGACCAACTCGGCCGAACGCCCGAGACCATGCAGAAGGTGGTCCAGATCTCGCTGGAGACGGGCAATACCGACGGCGCCAATCAGGCGGCCTTTCTGTCGGCGATCGATTTCCTCGAAGAGGAAATGAAGGACGAACACGGGGTGGACATTAAGATCCCCGTCGACGTCGAAGGGGCCGAGTACTTTCATGTGCCGCCCTCGGGCGACGTGCTGGTCAACCCCGAGGCGACCATGGGATTGGCCAAGGTGTTTCATGTGTTGGGCATGACCGATAAGTGGACGATGAGCTCGAAGTGCTTCGACGGAGCCAACTACGGGCTGTTTACCGGCAACGATCAGAACATGAAAGACGACAACAAGATGTACGTCGAGGAGGCCAAGAAGCTCGGCGCCAAGACCCTGCTCATGGGCGAGTGCGGCCACGCCTATCGGATCATGAAAATGATGATGGAGAAGGGCAGTTGGTGGGGAGATTTGCCCTTCGAGATCGCCAACTGCATGCAATGGACCGCTGAGCACATTAAGAATGGCAAGTTTGAATTCGATAAATCGAAGAATCCCCAGCCGGTCACCTACCACGATCCGTGCAACTTCGGCCG
>JABMRP010000579.1 GCA_013202535.1 Planctomycetota bacterium | reverse complement strand
CCTGCTTGAGATGGGCGCCGCGGAGATCATTCAGGCGTCGCGCGGTTCCGTATAGTAGCCATCTCACTCCGCGAGAAGTAGCTTTTCTTAGCGAGGTCGGGAGATCCCCGCCGAGCGAGCATGGGAACGAGGTGAGTGGTCAGTGCGAAAGGCTACATCTCGCGGAGCGAGATGGCTACTATACGTTAACACGTCACATGCACCAACGCCGCTTTGCGACGCTTCGAGTCGTTGTAGGCTTCGACCACTTCGGCGGTGGGCATGGTCTGGCAGCGAATCGCCCGTTGGTCGAGAAACTGCTGGGCTTCCTCGGTCAGGTGGACTTGATCCGTTTGGCCGGTGCCGATGAAAAGCACCTCGGGGCCGCCGCGGCAAATCCGATCGATTTCCTTCGGGCCGATGACGTGGGAAGAACCGTGGTGTTTCTTGGCCAGTTTCTTCTTCCGCCGCTTCACTTGGCCGCTGACCGGGATGTAGATGTCGTAGTCCAAAACCTCCTTGTCGACGGTAATCTCGCCGAACGTGGCCGACGTGATCGTCGGGTAGTCGGGTGCCACGGCGAACTGCTTCTTGAACGGGCTGCGGCCGGCGTGGATACGCGCAAGTGCGATCGCCCCCAGCGCCACCGCGTCGTCGCCCAGGGCCGAGAGCAACACGTGGCCGCCGGGGCGAGCGCCGGGAAGTTGGTCGGCGTCGAGAATCTTTCGCACGATCGGTAGCATAAACGTGCCACACGCCTCGGCCACGCCGCCGCCCAACACAATCACCTCGGGATCCAGCAGATGGCGGACCGTGAGGCAGGCGTAGCCAAGCGTTTCGGTCGCCCGGCGCATCACTTCGGTAACCAGCTCGTCGCCGGCCGCCAGGGCCCGTCGCAGGGCGCCGCTGCGGACCATGCTCAGGTCGCCCTCGAGCTGGTCGACCAGCGAGGTGGTTCGACCGGCGGCAACCGCCTCGCGGATGTCGCGTTCGACGGCCGAGCGGCTGGCCAGCGCTTCGAAGCAGCCGAGATTTCCGCAGCCGCATTTCGGACCGCCGACCTGCATCACAATGTGGCCGATCTCGCTGGCCGATTCCCGGGCACCGCGCCAGAGCAAGCCATTTTGTACGAACCCCGCGCCGATACCCGTGCCCACGAAGATACCCATCATGCTGGCCGTGTTTCGGCCCGAGCCGAGCCACTGTTCGCCCAGCGCGCCCAGATTGCAGTCGTTGCCTACCGCCACGGGCACTTTGAACTCTTTTTCCATCAGCGGGCCAACGGCCACGCCGGTGAGACTCATGTTGGGCGTGCCGACCACGTTGCCCGAGTCGGGATCCACCACGCCGGGCACGCCAATGCCGATGGCGGTCAGTTCGTCGCGGCCGATGCCTTCGGCCTCCAGGACGGCGTTCATCGACTCGCTGAGAGCCAGGAGTACGGCCTCGGAGCCACCGTCGCGAGGGGTTTGGCATCGCTCGCGCTGCAGCAGCACGCCCGTTTCCTCGACCAGCGAGGCCTGTACTTTGGTGCCGCCGATATCGACGCCCAGATAAATCCGATGGCGCTGGGCCTTCGTCTTGTTCTTCATCGCGGTCTCCTTGCCCGGGTGGTTTTCACTCCGCCACGCTTCGATCCGACTACCATCATTGTTACTATAACGGCGTGACAGTAAAGAGAGTAGTCGGCATCTGGCACAAACATGGAAGAATCCGTGTCGGCGAATCGCCTTATCCGGCCGCCGGGTTGCCTTCTCGCGTCGCTCCGGTATGCTTGACCCTGGACACGCGGCAAACCGGCCCAACCAGCGGAGTTCCCATGACCTTCCAATTCTCGACCGTCTCGCGGCGATTCGCCACGCCGTCGTTTATCTTCTTTCTCCTGGCCGCGGCGGCCGCCTTGTGGATCGGCATGCGCGTGCCGCCGAGCTTGTCGGTCGAGAAGATCACCCTGAATACGACGCGGGACGACGAGGGCCAACTGTCCTACACCTTCAAAGACAAGCCGAAGTACATCGACGAGGCGAGCTGTCTGCCTCTGAAGCAGGCCGAGAAGCAGATCCACACACTGGCCGATGACGAAAAGCTCGATTGGAACGAGGAGGGCAAGAAAGGCAAGGAGCGATACGCCTACACCATGGTGGGCGAGGAGGGCGACGGCCAGCAGACCAAACTCTACCATCAGCTCATCGCCAAGCGGCATTGGGGGCCCTGGTCGCTGCTGCCGGCACTGGTGGCGATCGCCCTTTGCTGGATGACCCGAGAGCCTTTGGTTTCGCTGTTCGGAGGGATCGTCATCGGCGCATTTCTGCTGGGCTACTACAACCTGACCGACGCCGTCTTCGTGAAAAACCTCGCGACCGCCGACGCCGCCGGTGTTTTGATCCTCTATCTTTGGCTCTTGGGCGGATTGTTGGGCGTATGGAGCCGCACCGGCGCGGCCCAAGCGTTTGCCGATCTGATGACCCGGAAATTTGTCCGCGGGCCAAAATCCGCCAAGCTGGTCGCCTGGTGCCTGGGGGTGATCTTCTTCCAGGGCGGTACGGTCAGCACGGTGCTGGTGGGCACAACCGTCAAACCGCTGGCCGATAAAGAAAACGTCAGTCACGAAGAACTCGCCTACATCGTCGATTCGACCGCCTCGCCGATCGCGTCGCAGTTGGCCTTCAACGCCTGGCCCGGTTATATCCAGGCGTTTATCTTCGTGGCGGGGGTTCCCTTTCTGGCCACGTATGCCGACCGGATGTGGTTCTTCTTTACCAGCGTGCCGTTTTGCTTCTATGCGAT
>JABMRP010000578.1 GCA_013202535.1 Planctomycetota bacterium | reverse complement strand
GCGTGGCGGTCTGGTCCCCCGTGCGCTGGCGGTAGGCGACCGAGATCTTGCCACGCTCGGACACGCAGTGCGCGCAAGTGACCACGTAACCTTCGCTGCCCACCACGAAGCCGGTCCCCGAGCCGTCGCTGCCGCGAATCACAACGACCGAATCGGTAAACCATCGTCCCACGTCCCGGGCGGTCATCGGTTTACCTTCGCCGCCGCCGAACGTGTCGAACTTGACCAGCGGCACCTTCACCGGCTCGGCGGCTGTCGTGCCCGGCGGTGCGGTCGCCGGTCGGTCCGTATTGCGGGCGATGGCGTCGAGTTCCTGCCGCGTCAGGCGCAAGGCGGTCTTCTGGAGGTAATGGACTTCGTTGACCGACGTATCGAAGAGCAGGTGTTTGCCGTCGGGCGAGAAGTAAATACGATGGATCTTCACGTTGCCGAGCCCCTCGGGCGGCAATTCGAGCCGGTTCTCCTCCAACTGGCCCGTCTCGCGGTGGAAGAAGACGCCCGTCCCTTCGCCGAAGGAGGCGACCATGGGAAGCACCGGGTGATAGGCCAAGTCGTAGGTGGTCGCCTTGCCCTTGATTGCGTAGCCGACGGGCATCTTCTTCAGATCGAACGGATCCCAGCCGGCCAGATTGCCGGAGTACATGGGATAACCGACGTGGGAGAGGTACGTCACCCGTGCCCCGTCAGGCGAGACACGCAGGCCCTTGCCGTTTCCTCCCGCTTTCTCCTTGTATTCCCGGGCTCCGGGGATGCCCTGGCGATCGAGCTGATAGGTGATCAACCAGGAGATGTCGCCGTATTCCGGCACGACGTGAACCCGACCGGGGTTGAACAGCAATCGGGAGCCCGACTCGTAAGAGTCGCCGAATCCGGCAATCAGCATTCGACCGGAAGGATGCACGCGGAGCCAGTTGCCGATATAGTCTTCCGACTCGCGGCCTTCGCCGGTCTGCTCGTTGTACAGGATGAACTGGTATCCCGGCAGATCGGAGCTGGCCCAGAATGCCACGTAGCAGATCGGCTGAGTCGGGTGCAGCGTCAGATCGGTCAACTTGCGACGATTGACCGGAAACGACTTGAGGATCTTGTTCGATTTCTTGTCGATCAGGTCGATCACCATCGGGTCGTCGCCCGCGGCGACAAAGTAGCTGGCCCGTTCGCGGATGAACTTGTACGCCTTGGGCAGTTGCCGTTGTTCGGCGATGGTGACGCCGTCGGGACCCAATCGCACGAGGCGATCCTTCTGCAGCAGCAGAAGCGAGCGGTAGTCCAACCCGGGGGTGATCGAGAAACCTCCCTCGGGGATTTCCAGGTGCGTGTCGTCGAGTTGGACCACTTGGGTCGATCGCGGGGCACCGCTGCCTGGGTCTGGTGGCTCCTGGCCGGGGGCCGTCACCACGCTGCCGGCAGGCCGAACGACCGTGAGATCGAACGAGTGGAATGTCTCGGTGCCGCCGCTGTTGCTGATCGCAATAATAGCCTGCGCCGCGCCGCCGATGGGGCGTTTCTCTATCGACCAGCGAACCTCACCCGCGGCGGAAACGGTCATGCCTTCGGGACCCGACTCAAGACGGTACTTGACACTCGGGGACTTCGAGAGCACTTCCATCTGGTACGCAAACTCCGAACCGACCGTGACGACGTCGTCCGGCTTGGAGATCACAAAGAGGTAATCCTCTCCGGATTGATCGAGAGCCTTGGTCAGATCGAGTGGACGAATAACGACCCGATTCTCGCCGCCAGGGATCGTGAGCACGATATTGGCCGCTGGCAGATAGCGTATTCGCGGCTCCCTTCCGAACAGGCCCCATCGGGTGTAGAGGCTCGACGTGGTCACGGGTTCGAGGTCTTCGACCGTATGGACGACTCGTCGATCGGTCGTCGTACAGATCGCCGCCTGGGAAGCTTTCTTGCCCGCTTGCGGAAGCACGGAAAGGAAGAACCGCGGATCCTCGGTCGGCAGCAGCGAGGCTCCCTTAAACGCTTGGGCCGAGAGTACCTTGAAGTCGCGCGAGTAGATGCCCGCCCCATGCCGAAAAACGAGGCTTCCGTCGGCATTGGGTTGCGCCCAGTGTTCGTTGTAGGTGTGTCCGTCGGGCGAGGCTCGGAGTGAAGCCGTGTTTCCTTCCAGTCGCAGCATGTTGTAACGTTGTCCGGAAATTCCGCCTATCCACCCGACGAACGTCTTCCCGTCGGTGGAAACGCGCAGGGAGAGCGACTTATTCAAGGGCCCGCTGCCGGTGAAAATGTTGCCGTCCATGTGCAGCAGCTTCATCTGCTCGATATCGAGGAACTTCCCGTCGTTTCCATACCAGAGCAACAACGGCCCTTGCGATCCGCTGCCCATCAGCGCGTCTTTGGGGATCGCATCACCGGGAAGCGGAATGGTTTTCTCCCGGCTGAGATCCTTCAGGTTGTAGCGAAGAATCATCTTCTGCCCCGTGGCGACGACCAGCAGCTTGTCCTGTCCCGCGGCAAACAGGACGTCGGCACTGGGTAGGCTGATCGACCCGACAATCTTCGTTTCGATCGCGTCGACGACCGTGAGTTTCTTCGCCTCGGGTTGGAGAAACACGAGATAGCGACCGCCGCCGCCGGTACACATCCGCTTGGCCGCTTCGCCCAGTTCGATGGTCACCGGTTCGGCCGCATCGGCCACCGGTGGCGCGGCGGGTGGCGCGGCGGGCGGCCGCGTAGGTGTTCCGGTTCCTCCCGGCCGGGGTCGAGGGGTCACGACCCGGCCGGCGGATCGCTCGGTCACCACGTCAAAAGCGTGAAACGCTTCTTGTCCCGAGGCGTCGGCGACGGTAAGGATCACATGGATCACCTCGCCAGCTTCCGCACCGCGAACCCGCCACTCGACCTGACCGGTATCGGAAACTCGCATTCCTTCGGGGCCAGATTCCAACGTGTACTTCAAACCGCCGCCGCGAGAGAGAGCTTCGATCTGATAGGTATACATGCTGCCGATCATGGCACGCCGCGATGGCAGCGAGGTGACCACCAGGAAGTTCTCTCCCGACTGTTTGAGTTTCTCGGCCAGATCGAGCGATCGAACGACGATCTGCTGATTTCCCGGGGGAAGTGAAACCACCGCGTTGGCCGTGGGAACGTAACGCACGCGCGGCTCGATAATGCCGG
>JABMRP010000058.1 GCA_013202535.1 Planctomycetota bacterium | reverse complement strand
CCACCGGCGGGCACGTAGAAGGCGTAGTTGTCGTTGCGCGAGCGGCTGGCGGCGGCCGTGTAGACTTGCCGCGGATCGACGACCATCAGGTTGCCTTGAATCTGCCCGTAGTGCCAGAAGGCCCGGTGAAACCACTGTTCGTTGAGAAAGCCGCCGTCGATGATCAGCCGCCGGTTCGGTCCGCCCGGTGCCAGTCCGGGGCTCAACTTCGGGGGCGTGGTGAAGTCGAGTTTGCGATGTCGCAGATAGACGGCCTCTCCGTCGCCCACGAGAATGTCGGCCAAGGCGCCGACGGCTTCCGGCGGCAGGCGATTGCCGCTCTTGGTGTACGGCTGGACCTCGTTGATCTGGATCCGCTGGAGCAAGTCGCCGGTCGTTGCGTCCAACGTGCAAGCATACACGCCGCCGTCGAGAAACGACGATCGACCGGCCGTGCAATAGACAATACCACCGGCCACGAGCACGCTTCCCGGGACCGGCCAGGCCGACTCCAAGCGGCCGCGCGCCATCACCAGCCGAGTGCCCGGCGCGACGCGACGCCGCCAAACCAACTGCCCGTCGCTCGTTCGCAGACAGGTAACCGAACCGTCGGCACACCCGAACAGGGCCGTGCCGCGGTAAATGGTCGGGGGTGAATCGACGCGGGCGGAGGCCGTATGGCTCCAGATCGGCTTGCCGGTCGCCGCATCGACACAATGAACCTGATGCCGATCAACCGAGGCTACCAACAATTTCCCCCCGGCGATCACCGGGCTGCTCAACTTACCGCCGATCGGGGCCTCCCACAGCGGCTGCAACGGCCCCGGCACGGCAGTTGGCGTGAAACCACTTCGGGCCGGGTCGTGCCGATACGTCGGCCACGCGCCGGTGCCGGAAATGTCGGCCGGTGGATCGACCGCGCCGTAAGCCGGACCGCGCTGGAAGGCTCCCTCGTCGGTCAGGCTCTTGGCGAAGTTGGGCGCCGCGCGCGTCGAGGCCAATGCAAAAAAACCCTGGAGCTTGCCGCTGGTGTAGCATTTACACGGGTCGGGCGGCCGGTACAACAGGCCGTTGGCCGGCATGTGGCCGTAACGGCACGCGCCGCGAGCCCAGTGGTACTGGTCGACCTGGCCGGTGGCCAAATCGACAAACTCCGCCCCGCGCCGGCCGAGGATCAGGTAGTTTTCCGTTGCCCGATTGGGATAACAACGATGGTGATGACCGACGGCCAGCGCGTTCTTGATCGAAAGCGTCCGCACCACGCGGCCCGTGGCCGGATCGAGCCCGATGGCCGTTTGCTTCTTCCGGTCGGGTACCCAAACGAGCCCTCCGATGCCCAGCAGGTCGGGTTCGTCGAGGCAGGTGATCGGCGTTGCTTCGTACCGCCACAACTCCTTGCCGCTTTGCGGGTCGAGCGCCTGGAGAACGGCCGGCGATTGCCACACCCACGACGATTGCTCGCGAGGATGCAGCACCAGCAAGACGCCGCGGTAGTGGATCAGCACGTTGAGGTTGACGTCGTTGAGACAATGGTACAGATAGGAAACGGGGTGCGGCTTCTCGGGCGGTTTCGCACGGAAGAGCCGCGCGCTGCGCCATCGCGTTTGGCCGGTCTTCGGGTCGAGGCAAACGACGTCCTTCTCATCGACCAGGAAGACGCCCGAGGTGGCGGCGGTCAGGTTGACGTGTTGCATCGACCCCAGGCGGTCCGGTTTGGCCGACCGGCCGACGATCGGCTCGCTTTTCCACCGCACGCTACCCGAATCGACGTCGACGGCCCAGATGCGTTTCTTCGAGAGTTCCTTGGAGGTCGGCCGGGGCATCACGCCTTCGCCCGGCCAGGGCCGTTGCTCGCGGTCGTTGACCGAAAGATAGAGCGTTCCATCGCGGCAGACGATCTCGTCGGTGTACTCGGTTCCCTCGTAGGTCGCGACCGTCTCGCCGGTGGCCGCATCCAGAGCGGTGACCGGAGCGTTAAACCCAAGGGTGACAAAAACCCGATCGCCCATGGCCACCAGACGTTTGCGTACATGGATCGGATGGTTGAACCGGGCGCCGTGCCCTTCGGTCCAATAGCTCCAGGCCTCGGAGCCCCAGTCGCCGATCGGCCGCCGCCAGAGCAACCGTCCGTTGAACGCATCGCGGGCCACCAGACTCCAGCGGTCGGCCCCACCCGCCACGCCGAGCGGCACTTCATCGGCGATGGCGAAGATCCGCCCACCGGAGGAGACCATCGTCGTGATGCTGGGCACAATGCCGTGATGCCGCTGCCACAGCGGTCCCTCGACCCACTGGACGTGTCGCGGCGGACCGACGAGTTGATCCTGGGAGACCATGTTGCCGTCGGACGCGTGCCGCCAATGGGTCCACTCGTCGATCTCGTCCGGCCATGGCTTGACCGTCTTCGTCCATTCGGCGCCCGAGCGGACGTACGCCACGCCGCGCGGCACGAGCACGCGCATCACTTCATCTATCGTCACGTTGCCGAGGTCCTCGGCCACGAGCAGGTTGACCAGATTGTCGGTATAGGGCAACCGCCGCCCGGTGTGTACGTCGGCGGTCACCTCGCCATGGAGTCGCAACGCGCGGAAGTGGGCCCGGGCCGTGTCGACTTTTTCCGCGTCGCGATCCAGCCCATGCACGAGGTACCGATCGTCGGCCCGCAGCGCGGCAGTGAGCCGGCCGTCGCCGCAGCCGAGATGTACGACAAGCCCGCCTTGGACGCCGGTTTCGGCGAGGATCCGCTCGGCCGACTCGCCATGTGCCGGTTCGCCGCGCAATTCGGCGATGCCGAGAAACATGACCAGAAGGAAGCAGGGCATCGCGAAGAGTAAACGGTTATCCGCTGAAAGGGCGCGAGGCATGGGCGATCTCCGTATGGTGACAGCTCGAACTGAAAACAGGGAAGTCCGAAAAGGGGGCTGGCTCCGCCGAGAGCCTTGGTTTGCAGCGGTTATGGTGTTTGCCGACAGTGCCTGTCCTTTTGTTCTCTTGTTCGGCGTCAGCGCCTTGCGCCACCGCCGTGCGCAACGGCTCGCTCGTCAGTCTACCAGTTGGCCTGAACAACAAGCCTCGTCGTGTCTGGCGGACCACATTCTTTCATCACTTCAGGCACAAGTTCGGCAAAGTCCTTGACTATATCAGCGTAAGTTTCTTGCCAACGCACCTCAATCCCGTCTCTGCTCCAACCAGCAATTCCTATTGGTGTTTCCGGTGGCCACCGATCGAACGGAAAACCGAACGGGCAGTTGGCGAAGAGATGGGCGGCTTCTTCGGGAACGTAAGCCTGACGCATCATCACACGAGATGACAGGTCAAACGCATTTAGCTCTCTTGTCGTGAACCACGAGTATACGGTTGCTTCATCGTCATCAACATACCGAAAGTGTGCAGCAAGTTCATGGCTTAGGTCTCGCGGTTTGCCACGACGAGGCACGATGGCCGTATATGGTTCGGTTGCACGTATCGCCCAACCGGTATCGACAAGGATTGAGGCGAGCTCCTTATGCACAGAATGCAGAATGTGAGATGGTGCTAACTTCGGAGCATCGGGATCGTACTTGTGTTCTTCGTTGGGGATCATCTCGCCAACAAACAGCCACGAGTTCTCCTCTTGTCGTTCGATGTAGCAATAGAGGTCGACAGCCATAAGATCCTCGATCTGACGAACTTGTCTATAGAAAGATCTCGCGTAACACCCGTAGTCCGCAAGCTTGCGGACTATCGCGAGGGCAGCCAATCGTCGCTAGTCGAATTGTAGCCGCGGGTTGCTCTATTGTCACGCCCGCTGCGGCGTGCTGGACCGTTTCTCGCGAGCGCTTGTGAGTTAGCCCGGTCGCGCGGGACCGGAAGAACGCGTCGGTATCCGCATCCCTTCCCGTCGCGGGCGACGGGGCTAACGCGGCTACCGCGTGTTACCGGAAGACAACCGATATTG